>DASWHH010000029.1:0-2522 GCA_036398295.1 bacterium | reverse complement strand
AAAGATTTCCTTAGTGGCTTTTTTGCTTTTCTTAGTGTCCTTTGTGTCTTTGTGGTGGAATATTTTGGTTGCCTGCCTGTGGCAGACAGGCCGGCTACGCTGCGCTGAGATCTCCCTGGCTCCGTGGTATGAATGATCCAGGTTAATCCAGATACCCGAATGACAGACCGAAGTAGAATCGCCACTCCTTGCCATAACCTTGATTGGCAATCTGAAACTCGTCCAGGCCATAGGCGGCGTTGAAAAAGAACCGCGTCGGATAGGAATAAAACGAAAACATGTCCATGCGCAGCTGCACGCCCACACTTGATTTAAATCGGTCGAAATCTATTCTGCTTTCGTTGAAAGCGTTGCCGTAGTCGTAAAACAGGCCGAGAAAAATCTCATCAAAGTAAAGATGCTTGAGGCGCCTGTCAATATTTCGAAACAGCGGAAACCGGTACGTAGCTCGTCCCAGAAGTAGTTTGCGTCCCTCGATGCTGAAATAGGGATAGCCACGGTTGCCGAGAATCCCGCCGCCAAAAAAGTGAAAGAAGCTGTCGACTTCGGCATCGATGAACCCGCCCTGCAGGTCAAAACTGAGGGTGTGGTCTTTGATGGGCAAGCCCCAGTGTTCTTGCCAGTCAAGGGTGAACTTGTTGTAATTGTGATTGTCGTACACCTCGTCTAAGAACGCATCGTTCACTTCGAAGCCCGTCAAAAATTTATTGAACTCGCGATCATATCCCAGTGTAACAATACGACCCCTCGGGTTGATGTCCGAATCGACGGTGGTTTTGATTCCGTTATGAGTAAACCTGATCGAAAAGTCGCGGCCAATGAAATAGTTGTAGTTCAGCGAAGTCTCACCACTGATCTCTTGAAATTTTGCCCGGGCGCTGTAGCGGCTGAAGACAAACGCGGCCCGCAGCTCATTTTTTTCCCAGGGATTGATTTTTACACCCAAATCCGCCTCGATGAGATTGTAGCGAAATTTATCCGACGCTTCGTCAACCGGCAAAGCACGGCGAATGATCTCGAAAGAATCGACATCGACGCTGGTATTTTGCACCTGGTTGTAAAGCTCGAGAAAAATGGTCGGGCCGAATTTGCGATAGTCGATCAGCGCAAAAATATCGTAGTCCCCGTGGCGGTTGACGTCGAAGCCGGCGAGAAAACCGTACTTGTCCAGCACATCCGATGAATACAAATAGGAACCCAGTTTAACGGTACCGTAGTCGATCATGACCCGCGGCAAAAATGAAATGGCAGAATAGTGGCCGGCGTAAGGCTTCACCTGCAAATCCGGCAGTTGCGAATCGTCAATTTTTTTGAGGCTGATCTTGTCGACCGAAAACTGCGGTGTGCCGTTCTGCGACGACGTCGGCTTCACGCCATTGGCGGCGAGATATTGCGCTTTGGCTGCCTCAATCGGACGCGGTTGATCCAACACGGCAATCTTATAGCCAGACGACGTGAAAGTTGAAAAAGCCAATTTGCCATTTGCAGATAGCGAGGGCATAAACGCGCCACCCACGACGTTCGTCCACTGCACCACTTCTTTACTATATAAATCCAGTGAGTAGATATTAAAAATCCCGGTTTTGTCCCAGCTAAAAATAATGCTGCGGCCGTCGCCGCTGAAGACTGCGTCGCGGGAATCGGCGGGATCGTCGACGAGGGGAGTGGCCGTGCGGGCCGCCACGTCAAACAAGAGCAGGTCTTGCCCGTTGCCCAATCCTTTACCGAATAGAATCATGTTACCATTGGGAGACCACCGCGGATTAGCAAGCTGTTCACCATTTTTAAATGCGGTGATGCTGTCGACGTTGCGGGTCTGCAAGTCAAGCACGCCGAGATTCTCGGTACCGTCCTTATTCACGATAAAAACCAGCTTGCTCCCGTCTGGTGACCAGTTGGGACTGTGCGCCCGCAAACCACGGGTTTCACGCTGCTCTTTGTTGCGGCGCAGGTCATAAGTATAAATGTCATAATAGTGTGACCCGCCTTTGCTCCGCGCCGAGCGATTGGCATAGGCCAACCGGCTGCCATCGGGTGACCAGCTGATGGCATAGTGAACACCGCTGCTGATGCTCTTGGTTTTGCCGGTGCTAAGGTCTTTCATGACCAACGTGGTTCGGGAGAGATAGTCGTTGTCGCCGCTATTCAGGTAAGCCAGTTTCGATCCATCCGGTGACCAGGTGGGGTGAAAATTCGCCAGCCCGGTTGATTCAACGAGGGTCCCTTCAACTTTATTAGCCAATATATCGCGCAGCAAGAACGCGTATTGCGAACGCAAATGACTCACCCATTCATCATATAGCTCGGGGCCGTTTTTGCCGGTAGCTTTTTTGAGCGCGCCATCGAAGTTCCAGCGCAACGGACTTTTCATGTTGCGGGTGGCGCTGCGCAAGGTCTCGATGCCATATTTGTCCGCAAGGTGCGAGACGAAGGCGTAGCCATGATTGTAGACCTTCTCATTGCCGAGGCTATTCTTGCCAAACACGCCCATTTCATTATAGGTGAGAAGCCGGTTGTCAAGG
>DASWHH010000028.1:0-3437 GCA_036398295.1 bacterium | reverse complement strand
ATGGTCGCCTTATGACCTTGCTTACTTTCCGACCGGATTTCTAGGTGACAGGGTCAAACTACCGGCGCCGCGTTATCAGACACGCCAGGTCTTTTGTAAATGAAGGAACCGAGAGTCTTAGACTCCCATCCGCCTTAACCTCCGCCTCCGCCTTCTCCTCAAAAAACTTCCCGGTCTGCGGATCATACCATGAGACTTCATAGCGCCCCGGAACCAGGTCGGGGATGACTTGCGAGAACGCCCCGGTCTCTTTCGGCATGTTGCCCTCACTGACCAGCGACCACTGATAGCTATCATTTTTAAACCACAGGGCACAATTTTCTCCCGCGTAGATGCACCGCACCATGCACGGCGCCGGTTCTTCAGGTTTGGCGGCGAGTTGACCGGGGACAAGGGTTCTGAAGGCGAGGTGAGGAGAATCAAAATCCATCGACGCGGCGAAGCGTGACAGGTTCGCAAACTCGCCCCAGAGGTCGTGCGGATCGATGTAGTTGTCCCACCACCAGCTAAGCGGTATGATGGGCGTTTCATTGAACCAGCCGGACCAGATGCCGTTGTGGAGCCCGATATGCAGTGAATCGACCTGGTAGGTGCGGTCGGCGCCACGGAACTCGACGCCAAATTCGCCTAACACAAACGGTTTCTGGTAATATTCAATGCCAGTTTCGTGCAAATCTGTAAAGTGCGGCGCGAGGTTCAGCGAGTTGTAATCGTGAAACATGACAAAATCCATGGCCCGCGATTTGAAGGCATCCACCAGCTTTTCCACCAAGCCGCGGGTAGAGCTGCTCGACACCAGACGCTCGTGCACGTCGATCGCTTGAATGTACTCGGCCATTTCAATGTGCCAGCGATTCGTCGGAATGGCTTTTCCCGCCATCAGGTCGGCCTCGTTATAAAACTCCCACGCCGCCAGGCGGGCACTGTGACCGAAACGTGAGACGATGTATTTGTATTTCCTTTTGAAGAATGTCTTCGCCTCCGCATTGGTAAAAAGGTCGGCCGCCTCCACACAAGGGCCGCCGTTGATTTTGTTGTAGGGATTGACCAACCAGCGATTTTCTCTGAAATATCCAAGACCTTTACGGGCGATGCCATGGTAGTCCATACACAAAATCACATAAATCCCGTACTTGTCCGCCAGTTCGAGGATGGCGTCCAGCTTACTGGCCGAATCCAGGTTATAACGACCAAGTCCGGTTTCCTGCCACTCAAAAGATAAGTTCCAGGGACACATCCAGATGCGGGTCACATTCATGCCGGCCGCCTGCATTTTCTTGAAGTAATACTCATAATCATCCGCCCAGCACACATTGATGCCATTGCCGCGAAACGCCTCCCCGCTCTCGTATTCAAAGACCCCGAGCCGAGCAGAAACTTTCAGTCCTCCTTGCTGCTTTCCAGGGTTGGCTTTGACTGGCAATTCAAATTGCGTTCTCACCTTTCCAGCGATGATGACGCTGAAGCGATGGAGGCCGGTCTGTTTGGGCACGAAACGCGCTTGCCATTGCTCCACGCCTTCGGCATTCACGCCATTGTAAAAGAAGGAAAGAACGCGCCGGGAGAAATCCGGCTGTTGAATGAGCAGCTCCACCTGGTTGGTTTCCAGGTCGAACGGATTTTGCAGCTGCAGGTTCTCCGCAAAACGGAAGTGGAGGGTTTCATACTGACGCCCCTCGGTTGGGCGTTCAATCAAATCAAGCGCCGCGAGCTCAGAGCCCAAGACCAGCAGCAGGAAGGCAACCGGCAACACCAACGATGATTTCATAAGTGACCTGTCAGAAAGTATAGGCGTTTTCTGTGAAAAACTGATGGGTTAGCGAAAGTTGGTGGATTTGACACGCACTAATCGACCCTTTCCTTTTTTATCAGCTCCAGCAATGTGAATTTCAAGGACGACCCATCCTGGGGCGGATTCTCGACTTCATCAACACGTACCAACAGTTCGTAAGAAAAACCTTCGGTGTATTCAAAGCCTTCTATCGCATCATAGAACAAAGACCAGACTGTGTTTTCCTTTTTCCTCACCAGCAGACATTCCTGGGGTCCCAACCCAACACAAGCGTGTTTCTGATGATGAACGACTATGTTATACGTTCCTTTATTAAATGAATTCTCCCCGAAGATAATATTATTCTATTTTTTGATTGGAGAGCTGTCGCATGACTGGAATAAAGCGACTCCGAGACCAAGCAACAAACTCAAAACGGTAAGGGCGTTTTTCATATTAACCTCCACAAATTAATTCGCCGCCAGTGGCAAATCTCCTCTTACACTTGGTCGCATGATTTGAATTTACAACTGCCAATGCAAGGCTTCTCTACCAGAACGTTGACGGGATGACGATCTCATCCTACCTCGGGATAGAAAGGCCAGAGAAAACCCGACCCCTTTCTATTGCAGTATCTTGACGACCGCACAGGTAAAGTCATCACTTTGTTGTGCCTTGCCGACATGCTGGCTGACATCGCGTTCTATTGCGACCAATATCTGGCTGGCTTTTTCGTTTAATTGCCGCTTCACGATATCGATCAGGCGACGTTCTTCATATTCTTCCTCTTTTTCATTCCAGGCCTCGGTCACCCCGTCAGAGAAAAATACCAGAACGTCATCTTTTTTCAACTGTATTTCCTCGCTTTCATAAGGCATAACCACACCTCCGAGAAACAAACCGCCTTGCTTCAGCTCGCGCGGGACGCCGTTATCTTTGTTAAATACGTAGGGAGGATTATGGCCGGCGTTGATGCTGAGGAGTTTCTTGGTGGTGTGCCGATACAACCCGAACCAGCATGTTGCAAACTTATCAAAGGTGGTGGATTCAATCAAGATTTCGTTCAGGCCGATGACGAATGTCATCAGATCAAACTTCACCTGCTTCATCCTCAGGTATGTATTGAGGCACGAATCAATGGTTGAGACTATCAAAGCCGCCGGAATGCCTTTTCCCGTAACGTCGGCTATAAAAAATAGACTTTCATTTTTGTTGATGCGCACGACGTTGTAATAATCTCCGCCTACTTGTCTGGCCGGGATTAGATTTGCGGCAATGTCCATGTCGTCATATTTCGGCAGCGCAGAAGGAAGCAACGCTTGTTGAATATCGCGGGCGGTATTTAATTCACGTTCCAGGGCTTCCGACTCTACTTGCAGCTCAACCAGCTTGGTATTCTCGATAGCAATGGCGCACTGTGCCGCCAAGGTCTCAAAGATCATCAAATCATCGTCATCGAAGACGCTGCCGTCAACCTTATTGATAACCTGAATGACCCCGAGTAGCTGCCTTTTCCGGATGAGCGGAACGCAAATCATCGCCTTGGTTTTGAATTTGGTTTGCCGGTCATATTTAGGATCAAAGCGGGCATCTTCATAACAGTCCGCAATTAATAACGGTTGTTTGTGTTTTGCCACCCAGCCGGCTATCCCCCTCTCTAAATCAA
>DASWHH010000027.1:0-3669 GCA_036398295.1 bacterium | reverse complement strand
AATCCTGTTCATCCTGTTAATCCTGTCAAAGGTTGTGTAGCTAGCCGGAAACTTCACTCATGAGTAACTCGCTGATCACTACGATAGAAATAATGCTGATTATCAACGCGCCGCTGCTGGTTTTGTATTTGCGGGGAAATTGGCCGAAGAGGGTAATCATACCCTGTCTCATAATCTTACCGCTGCTGTGGTATCTTACTTATGCCTTGCTGCACGAGCTGAGTCACGTCGCTGGAACTTATTTGGTTTGCGGCAGAGTTGTCGAGCATCAACTCATTCCGAGATTCTGGGCTGGTGAGTTCGGGAGGGCATGGATCAAGACTGAGGGGTTCACTCAAAGTTGGCAGCTGCTTGTGTCAACTTGCTTCCCTTACCTCTTGGATGTGGCTGGCATAGTGATTGGGATGCTTGTTCTTGGCCGCCGTTTTTCCACGAATGCTTTTGTGATTGGTTTGGTTTTTATGCTTTTGTGCCTCAGATCCGCCTTTGATTTCGCTAGCGAGTTAACCGGGTTCCTCTCCGGCGATAAGGGTGACTTCGCCGCAATAGTGGAGATCGCTGGAAGCGCCACGGCCGGTCTGTTCTGACTTTTTTGGGCGGGCTTGGCTGTGCTTTCAATATTCATAGTTTTGAGACGCTTCGACGGGTTTCCCGAAAATGCGACGACGGGATCTACAGGATGAACAGGATTTGAGGAGGAAGATTTGTGAAATGCGATACATGCAAGCGTACCTGTGCATTTGACTGAATGTCAGAATAAATGAAAAGTATTAAATCCTGTTCATCCTATTAATCCTGTCGAGGTTTGCTTGTCATGCCCGAACGCTTTAATCGGGCATCCATCATTCCGCAGAAATGGATTCCCGCCAAGAGCACGCGGGAATGACAGCTTCGGATGGACGCGATATGCAGGATGAACAGGATTTTGAGGAGGAAGCATTTTTGAAAATTGAGTCCACGCAAAAGTGAGCATGCATTTGACCGAATGTCCGAGATAGCGAAAAGCATTTCAATCCTGTTCATGCGGTTAATCCTGTCAAAGGGTTTTCAAAAACCCTTGTTGAGTTGCAAAAATTTTCGTAGTCTCCCACAATACAAAATCAATGATATGAAATCTCGAATCATTTCACTCGTTACCTTTTGCGCGGGTCTCACGGCTTGCGATTTCAATTTCTACGACTCCCGCGAAACCACGTTCAACGCCGTCCCAATTCGTGTTGATACAGATGCGCGGCTGAAAATTGATCCGGCGTGGTCGCCCGATGGCACGATGATCGCGTACTCGGTTTGCGAAGACATCCTGCATTTTCGCGCCGAACCAGTGATGGGTGCAGACACGGTCAAGCTGGGCGACAAAAATATCAGATTGGTCAACGATTTCTTTGACCTGTCCCCTGACGGAACAAAAATCGTTTATGTCTCAGCCGATGACCGCCGTGAAAAAAGCATCAAGGTTCTAGATTTAAGAAACGGCATCATCCAGACCCTCAATTCCAATTTCTCTAATTATTATTTGCCATCGTGGTCGCCGGATGGCCAATGGATCGCCTTCTCTGGCAATCTAGGAAATCAATACTTTCACATTTTCATCACGCATGTAACCGGAGAATCAAGGCAGCTCACATTTTCAAATACCCACAACCTAAATCCCTCGTGGTCGCCGGATAGTAGACATATTGCTTTTCAACAACATATCGGGAAATCGATTCAAATATGGATCGTCAACATCAACACCCTGGATGCGAATCCGGTCGTTCATGACACCTTAGTCAAGCCTGAGAATCCTGATTGGTCGCCGGATGGCCGTACCATCGCCTATGAAGGACGCCTCCTGGGAAAAAATGATACGACGGCAATTTTCACAGTCGGCATCGATGGAAACAATTCGAAGAAACTTACTTCTTTTACTCGACAGGCAACAAATCCCGCCTGGTCGCATGATGGAACTAAAATAGCATTCAGAGATGGTGACGGGTATGTGCAGATCGTGTCGCCGGTCGGTGAAGTGCTCTCCACAACAAATATTCGTGGACCATGCAAACCGGTTTGGTACACCGACAATTCTTTTGTCACTTATTCCCAAAGCACCGCATCCACCATTGAAGTCGTCTCGCTCGTCGATTTTTCCATCCAGAAATTGACAGAAATTGTTGATGGCATAAAAGACCTTCAGCCTGCGTGGTTTCCGGACAACAAAACCATTGCCTTTGTACGTGCCACCACCGACTCCATACAGCGACGAAAAATCTGGACATGTTCATTGGATGATAGGAATCCGAAGATTCTAATCGATGATCCCGAATCAGATTTCGATGAAGAGTATCCGGCTGTTTCTCCAGATGGTAAGTGGATGGTGCTCAATCGAAATCGTGAGGGTTATCTTCCCACTATCAGCCTACTTCGTTTGGAAGGTACGCAGGTAAATCTAATACAAAATCTTGAGTGGGGTTTGGAAGATGCGGATTGGAATCCAACGAGCAACGGCATCGTAGCCGGCGCTGATGGTGATCTGCATATCCTTACCATGGATTCAGGCTACCTTGTGTTTAAGTCCACCATACAAGGGAATTTCTATAGAGATCCCAGTTGGTCCGTCGCGATTCCCAAACGCAGTGAGCATATCGCTGCAGACATTCGTGGCAGCATTGCTATCATGTCACCCGACGGCAACAATCCATTTTGGGCCATCGAAGAGGCAGTACAACCCGATTGGTCACCGGACGGCCGCAAGCTGGTTTACTGCTCGTTACAATGGCCAGGTCTTGTACAAAGCGGTCAGATCTACATCGCTGAGATATTTATCGATTCGCCCTGATGTGGAAAGGCTGCAACCAGAGATTTCTAAGAAAATATATTGGGAAGTTCTGTGAAATCGAAATTGCCCGCAGCTAACTGGCTGCTTTTTTCTGTTCTACTTTTGGGGCTGCCCGCGACTGCCAGAAGCCAGAATGGCCTTGCCATCACCGGGCAAGTGCTGGACGACAGCACTAAAAAGCCGCTGGAAAATGTCCAGGTGGAAATTCCCAGGCTCCGTCGTGGTGATGTCACGGACGACAGCGGAAATTTCAAGATTGCCCATCTCGGCGCCGGCGTTTACACCATCAAAGTGAGCCGGCTCGGCTATAAACCCAAAACCGTGGCGGACATTTCCGTCAACGAAAAGTTGACCGCGCCCATCACCATTTACCTCGAAGAGACTCGCATCGAACTGCCCGGTGTCAAAGTCGAGGCAGAGCGGGTGTGGGAAAAACACCTGACCGAGGCCTCGGTCATCGGCGTCAAAAGCATGAAAGCGGCGGAATTGAAAAATATCCCCGGTATGCTGGATGACCCGGTACGAGCGGTGCAGGTGTTCAATGGCGTGGCGGGCGTTGGCGATTACGTCAGCTATTTGGCCGTGCGCGGCAGCAGTCCCAATCAGAACCAGATTTATGTCGATGGCGTGCGCATCCCCAATCCTTACCGTTTCCGGTTGGCGGTTGGGGGCGGCCTCAGCAGTATCAATCCGCACACGGTCGATAATCTTTACCTCCATCTTGGCGGTTACTCGGCTGCCTATGGCGACGCGCTTTCGTCTATACTGGAAATCGAGACGCGCCGCGGCAGCAGCGAGCGTTTTCACGCGCAGGGGAATCTCAATTTCACCGATGCCACCGCCGTGTTTGAAGG
>DASWHH010000026.1:0-4630 GCA_036398295.1 bacterium | reverse complement strand
TTATCGGTCCTGAAGGCCGGTGGCGTCGAGTATATTCTCACCTCCAGCGACAACTACGAACGCTACTTCGCGGCAACGGCCCCGAAAGCGGGCACGCCGCTGTCGTTCATTCATCAAAACGGCCGGCGCTTTTACGAGACCGTTTTCAACTCACCGGAGCTGGCTTTGGTGAGGGAGTTCAAGCCGTCTACGTGGAATCTCGGCCCGACAATTCGAATTTACAAATTCAGAAACTGATTCGCAAATGTGCGATGTTCAAGGTAAGACGAAAAAAATCGCGTGAGCAAGAAACGGGCGAACCCCTATCGTTGTGTTACCCTTTTGACTGGACTGGCCTGGAGAATTTTAATTATCCACTTGATGAAAATGGCGTCCCCCGGGTTTGGGTTAACCCAAAAGCCGGGCCGCGCCACAATCCGGTGACAATCGCTCAATTCGGACTTTTTCATCTGCAAAAGTATTCGCTAACCAATGACGAGGCCATTCTGAGCAAGAGCCTGAACGCGGTTCTGTGGCTGGTAGAAAATTTTCGCGACTGGCGCGATGACATCGGCGCCTGGGTTTACGATTTTGATCTGGAATTCTACGGTCCACAAGCGCCGTGGATCTCCGGCATGGCGCAAGGACAGGGAATCTCGCTGCTGCTGCGCATGCAGCAACTGCGGCCTGGCCAGCGATTCCCCGATATCTGCCAGCGCGCTATGCGTGCGTTCCAGCGCCCGGTTGCGGACGGTGGTGTGACCACAACTTTCCCGGACGGCACACCTGTCTTTGAAGAATTTCCAACCTCGCCGCCTTCGATGGTTTTAAACGGTCATATCTTTGGGCTATTGGGGATTTACGATTACGCCCACTTCTTCAGCGACAAAAACGCCGCAGGAATGTTCGAAGCCGCCGTCGCCGGTTTGAAAACTAACCTGCGGCGCTACGATACCGGCTTTTGGAACCGCTACGATCTGCACCCCACCGCGCGTTTAGCTTCGCCGATGTATGTCCGCGTGCACGTCCAGCTCCTGCACATTCTCGCCGAACTCACCGGCGATCCGTTTTTTCAAAATTATGCGGCCAAATGGCAGGCATACCTGAACGACCCCGTGTGCCGGGCGCGTTGGCTGGTTGGCAAAACTCTTGAGAAAATCCGGCTGCGACTTTGAAAAAGGTTCTGATTATAGCCTACTACTTTCCGCCCTTAGGAATGGGAGGCACCCAGCGGGTCGCGAAGTTCGTGAAATACCTGCCCGAGTTCGGCTGGCAGCCGATCGTCGTTACCGTCAAGGATATTGCCTATCATGCCAAAGATCCGTCCTTATTAGAAGATGTGAGCCCAGCAGCTGTTTATCGGTCCGGCTCGCTCGACCCGCAGCGGCTGCTGGCAATCTTCTCCCGCCGGCCTGGGTCACCGGCTCTGAAACAATCGTCAGCGGGTCGGTTGCGGCGGCTAAACAAGTTTGTCTCATGGTTTTTTGTCCCGGACGCCAAATTGCTGTGGCTGCCATTTGTCGTTGCACGAGCCCTCAAAATAATTCGCCAACAGAGAATCGATTGCCTGATGACAACCTCGCCGCCCCATTCCGCACATTTGGCAGGTATCATACTCAAGAAAATCACCGGACTGCCACTGCTGCTGGATTTTCGCGATGGCTGGTCGGGTGGCAATTTTCAAAGCGAGCCCACTCCCGTTCACCGTTGGCTCAATCGTGCGTTGGAGAAACTGGCTCTACGGTCGGCGGATGCGATCGTCACGGTTTCACAACGGCTCACGGAGCGCCTCAGCGGACTTGTCACAAAAGACCGGCAAAGATTTTTTACCATCACCAATGGCTATGATGCCGAAGATTTTTCAGACGCCCCAGGCCGTCCGCCCGATCAAAAATTTACCATCACCTACTGCGGCGCTTTGACTGCTATGGCACCGCTGGATGGGTTTTGGAGAGCACTTTCACGATTTCTACAAACCCGGCCGGACGCGCGATCGGATTTGCTGGTCAAGTTGGTCGGTCAAAATTTACTGAAAAAACTAGAGAACCGGCTTCGTGAAATGAATTTATTTGACTCGGTTGAATGTACTGGATACGTGCCGCATCGCGAAGCTCTGCACTACCTCCAGCGCGCCGATCTCTTGCTCTACCCGGTTGCCCCCTGGTCCAGCATGGACTTCATCCCCGGCAAGACATTTGAGTACCTCGCTTCCGGCACGCCGGTGCTGGCCCTCGGCCCAAAAGTCGAGGGGGTTGCAATCCTGCAGCAGGCCGGCCACGTCGAAATCTTTTCACATGCAGACACGGAAGCTATATCGCAGACCATCTTCAAATATTATGCGTTGTTTAAGTCCGGGGAATTGCAGAAGCATCCCAATCGCGCAATTCAAAGTATTGAAAGAAAGGTTCTGACTCGACGTTTAGCAGAAAGTCTGGATTATCTTAGCAGTCGGCCTTGGTGATTTTGAAAAACAAGTAAATTCCGTGTAGGTTCTCGAGAAACGAGTCGCCTGCAGCGCGGAAGGTAATTTCGCTTCACGCTTGGCGCTCTTCGCTCCACGTTTTTTTATGAACTGATTTAAAAAGTCATTTTTTAGGTTGAATGTTAGACGAGATTTCTTAAGTTTGAAAGACTGTATCTATAATTCGATTCCATCGCAGTCTCGTTAATAATTATGACGCCCTTTGAAACAAACAAGACCCTGAACTTTGCCCACCGCGGCTTCACGCTTCAGGCACCCGAAAACAGCATGGCGGCATTCAAAGCCGCGATGGCGCTGGGCGTAGATGGTATCGAGTTCGATGTGCGTACCTGCAAAAGCGGCGAAGTGGTAGTCTTTCATGATCCGACGCTCGCGCGCTTGACCGATGGCGGCGGATTCGTCAAGAGCAAAACGCTGACCGAATTAAGAGCCCTGCGGATAAAAAGCAGCAATACCGAACTCGATGAGAGAATTCCCACTCTCGATGAGCTGATCGAAACGGTGAAAGACCGCCTGCTATTGAACGTCGAAATCAAAACCAAGGGTTTGCCCAAAGACCACATCGAGCAAAAGGTCGTGGAAATTCTGCGGCATTACGGAATCGCCTATCAAACAATCATCTCGTCGTTCAACCCGATTGTGCTGCGGCGCATCCGCAAGATCGACGATCAAATTGTGACCGGCTATTTGTTGGACAAAAATTTCACTTTTCGCAACTCTGAAATTCCGCTGAGCCGGCTGGCGGGAGCAAAGGCTATTCATTTCGAGAAAACCCTGGTCACTCAAAAGCGGCTCGACAAAGTTCGGGAACTGGGCATCTACTCGGCGGTGTGGACAGTCAACGACCCCAACCTGATGCAGCAGTTTGTGGATATGGGTGTGAATGTCATCATCAGCGATCGACCGGACATTTTGAAAAAAATAGAAAACAGAGAGAATAATGCATAGAACGACACCATTAACTACACTTCTGTTGCTCTTTTTAATGACAGCCGTACAGGCCCAGGAGATCATGAATCCCGCAACCGGCTATTTGTGGCCTACCGACGCCAGCAATTTTCTAACATCGGTATTTGGCGAATCGCGCGCCCGGCGCTTTCACACTGGCATTGATATCAAAACCTGGGGACGCGTGGGTTACAATGTTTATGCGATTCGCGACGGCTACGTCTGGCGCGTTAATGTCTCGCCCTATGGCTACGGCAAGGTACTGTATCTCAAGCTCGATACTGGCGAGACGGCGGTCTATGCGCACCTTTCCGGGTTCGTCGACAAAATTCAAGCCCAGGTGGCGGCGGAACAGCGTCGACGCGGGCGCTACCGGGTGGACCTGTACTTTGAGCCAAACGACCTGCCAGTGCGCGCCGGCGATGTGGTTGCCTTCACCGGGCAGACGGGCATCGGTGCGCCCCATCTCCATTTTGAAATTCGCGAGACCGGTAACCATACACTCAATCCGCTTTCAAAATATGCTGACCTTCCCGACCGCATCAGCCCGGCCGTCACCAAGGTCAGCTTCACTCCCCTCGACGCCAGGTCGGAGGTGGACGGCGATTTTCGCCCCCTCATTCTCGAACCGCAATGGATTCGACCAGGAGAGTATGATTTGCTGCAGCCGGTTTCCATTTGGGGAAATATCGGGGTTGCAGTGTCGGCGTTCGACAAGGATTCGAACTCGGCCAACCTGTTCGGCGTCTATCGCCTCAAATTATTTGTGGATGGTGAGCTGCGTTTTGAGTATCAATTCGATGACCTCTCCTTTGACGAAAATACCATGATCGATCTCGAACGCGACTATCGGTTGTCGAGCCGGAAATTGGGAGGCTTTCACAAGCTGTACAAAGATCCACGTAACACCCGAAGCGGCTATCGTCCGAATCGCCCCTGGGCCGGTGTGCTTAGAAGCGAGTCGCTGGCGGCGAACCCACGGCTTCGTTCTAAAGCCGGTCGCAGCTTGCCCGATGCCGGGCCGGAGATCGGCGGCTTGCTTCCCGGCACCCACGATCTGCGCATCGAAGTGGCGGATTTTGTTGGCAACACCAGTGTGGTCTCGGGACGTTTTGAAGTTGGCGCGGCTTACAAAATTCAAGCGACCATTACTCAAGACGAGGCTGGCCACCGCACCTTACACGATGTGGTGACCTTCGATCTGCGTCGCATCGAGCGTGT
>DASWHH010000025.1:0-4529 GCA_036398295.1 bacterium | reverse complement strand
TAACAATAACATCGTGGGCAATTCAGGTCAGCTACATTCCGGGTACCCCGCCTCGGTCGATGGCCAGAAGGGTTTTCTGAGAAATTTGATGAACATCGTGCGCAATGTCCCAAACCAGAAGGGCGCAGGTGTTTTTTATTGGGCGCCGGAATACATTTCCGTCCAGCCTATCGGCTCACCGTGGGAAAACCTGGCGCTATTTGATTTCTCCGGCAACGTGCTTTCTTCGATGCAGGTTTTCCTTGAAGACACTCTTGATCTTGCTCCCATCAATGTCACGCTCAAGCTGAACACGGCCACCCTCATGGACTCGCTGCAGCCGCATCATTTCACTCAGCTCCGTGGCGAGGTTACCGGTACATCTTTTGGGATTTTGCCGGACGGAAAAAAGCTATCCTGGCAATCCGATTCCGATGTCATTTTCCAAAATGTCGGCGGCGATTACTGGGAAACCACGTTTCAGATGTTCCCCGGCGACGAACTCTCATTCAAATTTTGGAGCGGCTTCAGTCCAACACAGGGGACGTTTCAACGGCTTGGCTTTGAGGGACCGATTACGCCCATCCCCGGCTTCACCGGCAATCGGCGGGTGGTGGTCGCTGCTGAAACAGACACAGTCATAACGCTTCAATATTACAATTCCACAGGTGAATCCAAGCAGCAACTATGGCAGCCTTTTGAATCAAAAGATGATTCGGTTGCGATTTACTTTCGGGTGAACCTGGCCAACGCCACGGCTTCAGGACGATTCAATCCCGGCGTGAATGGACCCGTGACGGTGCGAGGCGATGCCGTCGCCTCTGGCGGTAGCCTGGATTGGGACGTTTCAAAGGCCATTCTTCAACGCGAAGAATTTAGTGTGAGCAATGGTGCTTTTTGGTCGGGCGTATGTTATATCCCGAAGGCGGCAATGCAAGATGGAAATGTTTTGGAATACAAGTTTTTTATTGAGAACGACAGTCAGAACGGTTTTGAAAGCAGCATCACCAATCGCAGGTTGCCCATCACGCCCACCCTGGTTGACACGCGCAGCGACACCACCCTTCACTGGGTGTATTTCGATCAGCAGGGCGTGACGGGTGTTGCGGATGACGATGCCATCACGCCCGTTGCTTTTCAACTGCTGCAGAACTATCCCAACCCGTTCAACAGCGAGACGCGGATCGACTACGTTCTTGAAGGGCCAGCGTTCGTACGCTTGAGCGTGTACAACATTCGCGGCAAGTTGATCGCAACCCTGGCCCAGCGCCATCAATCCGCCGGCAGTTATTCAGTCGCGTGGAGCGGCCAGCGGAGCGACGGTAGCGCCGTAGCTTCCGGAATTTATTTCATTCGGCTCGAAACCGGTGACGGCGTCAAGGTACGGAAGGCCCTTTTGATGAAATGATCTGACAAGCAATAACCGCTATAAAAGCCAGTCCGCCCTAAACCCGTGAAACACGCAAACGACACGAAAGCGTTTTTCGCGTCATGCGAGTGAGTTGTGGTAAATTGTCTCTCGAGTGGTTTAACAGTCGGAAGAATTTGAACGGATGAAAACCCTGAACGGCGTGAAGCACAGCCTGTTCGCTATTCTACTTTTTGTGATGGTAACCTCGTCTCCGGCCAACTCCGGCGGCTGGCAGTCAAAGATTTCTCATCGCGAGAAAAGGAATTTCAACGCTGATTGGCTTTTCTATCATGGCGAAGTAGCTGATGATGCCGCAAAGAGTCCTGGCTTTGTGGACTCGAGCTGGCAAACCATCCACTTGCCGCATTCTCCAAAAATCACTCCCCTCCGTCACCCGTGGCGTTTACCGGACAATCAGGGCATGAATTGGTACCGCAAGCATTTCAAGCTGTCGAAGAAATACGAGGGGCGGAAAATATTTGTTGAGTTCGAAGCCGCGGATCAGGTCGCCGATGTTTGGATCAACGGTGTGCACCTTTTAACCCACACTGGATCCTACCTGCCTTTTACAGCGGATATCACCGAGCATCTCAAATTTGATGATTCTGAAAACGTGATCGCCGTTAAAGTAAACAACTCCGACAACCGTGACATCCCGGTTTATGGAAATTGGATCAGCTATGGCGGTTTGTATCGCGATGCCTATTTGCACATTACCGATCGGCTTCACATCACCGATGCGGTGTTTGCTGACAAGGCGGCCGGCGGCGGCATCTTCGTCACTTATCCGCTGGTGACGGATTCGTTGGCGCAAATAAAAATACAAACGCATGTTGTCAACGAAAACCAAAAGTCAAGAGCATGCAAGATCAGAACTCACCTGATTGATGCGGATAATCGGTTGGTGGCAACTGTTGAAGGTGACCGGACCATCAAAGGCAGCGAGGCCTTTACATTCAACCAACTAATGAGTCTTACCGACTTTCATCTTTGGCATCCGCATCATCCCTACCTTTACATTCTCTATTCGGAAATCTATGACAGCGATGAACTGGTGGATTCATATCAGACCCGAATCGGCATCCGACGAATTAATTTCACTCACGATGGCGGATTTACAATCAACGGCGAGCGTCTGGTTTTCATGGGAACAAATCGTGTGCAGGATTATCCCTACGCGGCCTGGGCCTTCCCCAATTCCGCGCAACGACGTGACGCGCTGCTGCTCAAAGAGGGGGGCTTTCAGTATGTGCGGACATCGCACAATGCCCAAGATCCCTCTTTTCTCGATGCCTGCGATGAGCTGGGAATTTTGGTGATGGATTGCATTCCCGGCTTTCAATTCATCGGCGGCGAAAAATTTCGCGGGCATTCGTTTCAAAACATGCGCGACACCATCCGCAGAGATCGCAATCATCCGTCGGTGATTCTGTGGGAGTTGTCGTTGAACGAAACCAACTACGATTCCGCTTTTGCGCAACGAGCGATGCAAATCGGCCACGAGGAATTTCCCGGCGATCAATGTTTCGTTGCCGGCTGGAAGTTTCCGTCTATTTACGATGTCTACCTCCGCGCCACGCAACACGGCGCCAGAAATTATTCCGATAAAACACCACTTGTGATTAGCGAATACGGCCACTGGGATTACGGCGAAGGCAACAGCAGCAGCGACGTCGAGCGCCGCGATGGCGAGACTGATATGTTGGTACAGGCACGGAATCACCAGGAGTCGCTTAATTTGAACCGCGGGCTGCCATTCCTGAGCGGCGACGGCCTGTGGGTTGGGTTGGATTTTCAGACCTATCCCTCCGGAGTGATTGACTATTTTCGCCTACCCAAGTTTTCCTACTATTTTTATCAAAGCCAGCGCGATCCCCATCTCATTTTTGATGGCATCGATTCCGGCCCGGTGGTTTTTGTTGCGAACTACTGGACCGAGAATTCACCGCGCACGGTAACCGTATACAGCAACTGCGAGCGAGTTGACCTGCTGCTGAATGAAAAATTAGTCGCATCCCAACAGCCCGATAGCGGATCCGTTGCCAAAAGCCTGTTGCATCCGCCTTTCACGTTTGTGAACGTTCCGTGGCAACCCGGAGAGTTGAAGGCAATCGGCTACCTCGATGGCAAAGCCGCGGTTTCCCAGACGCGGCGGACGCCCGGTGAGGCGACGGCCATCGAAATAACTTTCGATTTAGAGGGAGACGCCATGGCCAATGGCGAAGACATGTTTTTCGCGTACGCAAAAATTGTCGATCAAAACGGTACGTTGGTTCCGGATGCGAATAACCAAATATCGTTTCAGGTCAGTGGTTCCGGTTTCTTATTCAGTCCGGCAATAGTTGGAGCGGAGGCCGGAATCGCGACGGCATTGATTCGGACGACGACGCAACCCGGGCAGATTGTTATCAAAGCCGAGGCCGGGGGTTTGCGGGAATCAATGGCCTCAAAAGATTGTGTGGTAGAGTAAGTCAAAAATGATTGAAGGTCAAAATCATTTTGACTCAAATTATTTGACACTTCATTTTTCGCGAGTCTATCTGACAGCATAGGAAAGGAACCACGTGCAAAGCACCATCCATCTCTCCTATCTCTTTTCCTTTCTCATAAGCATCGGAATCGCGCCCACACACGCGATGAGCGAACGCGCATTCACGAGAAACATCAATTTCAACAACGATTGGACATTCAAGCGTTGCGAGCCTTCGGAAAACGCGATTGAGATTTTCAAAGAAGTCGATTATGATGACGCGAGTTGGGAGAAGGTGACCCTGCCGCACACAGCGCGCCTCGAGCCGCTGGTGGTGAACGATCAATGGCAGGGCCTCTGCTGGTATCGCAAGAATTTTTCGGTCGCTGGCAGCCATCGCGAAAAAAAAATATTCATCGAGTTTGAAGGCGCCATGCAAATCGCAGACGTTTGGGTCAATGGCGAACACAAAATCACGCATTACGGCGGATACCTGCCGTTCAGCATCGACATAACCGGCGACGTGTTTTTTGACAAACAGAATCTGATGGTTGTCCGGTTGGACAACCGGGACAACCCCGAGGTGCCGCCGGGCAAGCCGCTAAAGGATTTGGATTTTTGCATCTACGGCGGTTTGTATCGCGACGTGAAGATGCACGTCACCGATAA
>DASWHH010000024.1:0-5030 GCA_036398295.1 bacterium | reverse complement strand
TTTCATCGTGGAAAAAATGCGGGATGGGATGTCGCCGCAGCAGGCATGTGAGGCCATCTGTCAGCGCATCATCGAGATCAACGGCGGTCCGGAGAAAATCAATTTCACCGATAAGTTTGTGGCAGTGAGCAAAAGCGGCGAGGTGGGCTGCGCCAGTATTCGCGGTAAAAAAGGTGAAGCGCCGGAGGCGGCGTTTATCACGGAAGATGGGTTAAAAGTGGTGAAGGCAAAATATTTTGTTGAGATTAGAGAAGAAAAATAATTTTCGCGGAACGGAGAAGATTAGCTTGACTTATTTAGATTTTTTGTTATTTTACACCCATTAGGCGATTTTACGAATCGCTGATTTGCTCCTCATACAGCTCTTTATGCGCCGCATCTAATTTGATCAACTTTTTGAAGACCTCGTTTTTGTTTTCGTAGTCTTTGAAGATGTCGATAAGCTCTAAGTAATGGGCGTTTAAAAACTGTCTCGGCTCCTGCAGATCACCTTTTTTCTCCACGACAGTTTCAATCATATCCAATGCGATTTTGACGTTCTTGCGGGCGTCAGCGAGACTTTTCTCGCGGATATAGATGCCGTAAAAGTAAAAATCTTTCATTTTGCGAAAGGTAACAAATGGTTCCTCAAACACCCGTTTGATGAGTTCTTCGCGCTCGGTCCATCCAAAAACAAACTCCGTGCGCACGAACTTGCCAAGCGCAGCGATGCTTTGCGCCCTCTTGTAGTAAACGTCTCCCCCAAAGCCGCTGTATTTGTCCAGCTCGTTGGCTAAAACCATATTTACGTAAAAATTAATCACCCCGGTGAGCGGGTCCACCGCCTGTTCGCTGTAAATCAGCTGTGACCCCTGCTGGTACGGAAAACGGAAACGTCTGTCAAAGTACTGCACATCGGAGCTTGAAACCAGCAGCTCGCAGTTGTAACGGTCCTCAACGTTGGAAGGGCTGTCGGTTAAGAACATTTGCACGGTAACTTCAACGGGCACATAATCATCTTCTTCCAAAAACCAGTTGGCGTTTTCAACATAGGCGTTGATGACTTGATGAAAGTGTCTCATCTTCTCCTGCTTTTCGATCGGCAGCTTGTCGATAATCGTGTGCACTTTTGCTTTAATCGTTTGCGTGAATGCCGGCGCCTGCCAGGCAAGGACAAGACCGCAAACCGCCAAGGCTAGGATGGCAAGCCGGGTAAAGCGGCGATGGAGAGCGTTTGTTCTTAACACGGCGGCACCTCAGTGTTATTGGATGGCCATTGATTTGTCAAAATATAGACAAAAGCAGCGATCAATGTCAAGTGAATAGTCAGGAGGCAGGATATGATCCATATAATCAAAACCCCAATCTGCTTGGTGTCGCTCAGTTGCACGGCTCTGCTAATGTACCTGCCTGAGCCAACGTCTGCAGAAGAATGGCCGGTGGGCGCCCGCGCGCTGGGCATGGGGGCAACCTACGTGGCGCTCGCCAACACCGCCGACGCCGTCTTTCTCAATATCGGCGGGCTGAGCCAGCTGGTTGGCGCCGAAATTTCCATGTTCTATCAAAAGCCATTTGGCATCTCCGAACTCAACTTTGGCACGCTGGCTGTGAGCTTTCCCATCCGCAATCGCCGGGTGGGTCTGGGAGTCTTGAGTTTCGGCAATGGTTTGTATCGGGAACAAGCCGTGACATTGTCATACAGCCATCACTATCAACGCAAACTCTACTACGGGGTTGGAGTGCACTACACCACCGTTCGCATCGATGGCTACGGCTCCAGCGGCGCGCCGGGGCTGGACCTGGGATTGGTGCTCGCCTTGACTCCCGAGCTGCAATTGGGATTCGTTGCCAAAAATGTCAACCGGCCCACCATCGGCCAGGCCGGTGAAAATCTGCCGCAGACGTTTTGCAGCGGTGCCGCGGTGCAGTCGGTGAAAAATCTCATCGTGAATTTTGAGATTTTCAAGGATGTCCGGTTTTCTCCCGAAGTTCGTTTCGGATGTGAATTCAAACCCCTCCCAAACCTGGCGCTGCGCACGGGGATGGCCAACCACCCAAGCCGATTTTCGGCGGGCTTCGGAATCACTCTCAAACGCATCTCGGTCGATTACGCTTTCTTCACCCATAACGATTTGGGACTCACTCATCAATCTTCGCTTTCGCTTCGTCTCGGAAAACAACCGCAACCGCCAACGCCCGAGCCGAAACCGGTTGTGGACATAGCTGCACCCGAGAGTCCCGGCGCAGATTCAACCCAAACCGCGGCCACCATGGCTGCAGCGAAGACGCCCCCGGCGATAATCAAAATAAATGAGGCCAGCATGGAGCAGCTCAAGACGCTGCCGGGCATCGGAGAGAGTCTGGCGCGTGCGATCGTCGAATTCCGGCAACACAACGGCCGCTTTCAAAGTCTGGACGATCTGCTCAAAGTTCCCGGCATTGGAAAAAGCAAACTGGAAAAAATCAGGGCGTATCTGATCATCGATGATGTCGCGGAGAAATAGTACCATGAAAATCGCCCTAAACATTTTCGTCATTGCAGGTTTTCAAATTTGTCTGGCAGGGCAGCTGGTCGCTCAGGACGCGATCGCCGAGAAGCTGTTAGAGGATCAGGAAGAAAGCTCGGAGCAATCCGAGCTCTACGAAATTCTCCTCAACCTGCGCGAAAACCCCATCGACCTCAACACCGCCACCTATGAGGAACTGGAAATCATCCCCGGGCTGTCACCGGCGTTGCGGGAAGCTATTCTGCAGTATCGCAAAAAACATAGCGGCTTCAAAAATATCGAACAATTGCTCGCCGTGCCGGGAGTGGATTCCGAGACCTATGATCACCTGCGCCAACTGTTGACCGTGGAGCAAACGAATGCCCGCCCGGGAAAAGCCGCGAGTTTCAGTGTCCGCAGCCGCGTCAGCGACCGTATCGATCGGCCCGTCGGGTTTGAAGATGGCAGCTACCTTCATTCGCCGCAGAAAATATATCATCGCCTGCAATATCAAATCGCGGGAAAAATTCAGGGCGGACTGTTGATCGAAAAGGACAGTGGCGAACGCCGCTGGGATGATCTGCGCCTGTTCTACCTGGCGATACATCCCAACCCCACCGTTTCGTTACTAATGGGCAATTATCAGTTGGAAATCGGGCAGGGTTTAGTTTTGTGGGGACCATACGGTTTCTCCAAAAGCGCCGACGCCGTGTTTCCAATAAAAAAGCGGGGGCGCGCATTTCGCGGTTATACCTCAGTGGATGAAAACGCCGCCTTGTTTGGCGGCGCGCTGCAAATCAGGTTGGGCAATTTTAACGCGCTAGTCTTCGGCTCGCGAGCAAAACTAGACGCGAATCCAGTTTCTGAAAATACCGTCTCGGGATTGGTCATCACTGGATTTCACCGCAATGACAACGAGAGCAGCAAGAAAGACGTTTTACGAGAGTCGGTGGTCGGCGGCGCGGTTCGCTACACCCTGCCGCTGCACTTAACCATCGGAGCGAGCGGGTATCATTCAACGTTCAGCAAAACCCTCGACGATCCGGATATTATCCGGCAGCGTTTTGATTTTCGCGGCAAGGAAAACGCCGTGGCCGGATTTGACTGGGATTGGCGCATTGGAAATATCGATTTCTTCGGCGAAGCGGCGCAGTCGAAAAATGGCGGACGCGCCCTGGTTACCGGCGCGCTCCTTGATTTTCGACAAATTTTGGTGGCACTCTTATTCCGGGATTATGCTAAAGATTTTCAAAACCTGCATGGCTTCGGGTTCGCCGACGCCAATGGCAGTAGTCAAAATGAACGCGGCTATTATACCGGATTTAATTTTAGAATCACGCAAAGCAGTGAATTGAGCGCCTATTACGATGTATTTCTCCATCCCTGGCGAACCTTCTTTGAGCCGCTGCCTTTTGAAGGAAGTGAGTTTTTAGGTCAGTTGGAACAGCGATTTCGAAATCACATCAACCTGACGTTACGCTTTCGCCAAAGTCAAACTCAGCAAGCCGAGACTTTCAAAGATGAGTTCTCGCGGGACAAACAGGAGTTTGTGGAAATCATGAAAAGGCAGTGGCGGCTGCAATTGGAATACTCTCTCAGCCCGCAGTTGAGATTGCGAAACCGCTTCGAATTCGTCACCCATGACCGCCACCGCTTTGCCGACGCAGCTGGCGAAACCGCAGAAGACGGATTTATGATGTATCAGGATATTCGATTTCGGCCGACCAATTCCCTTGAAGTGGCCTCGAGACTGACCTTTTTTGACACCGATTCTTTCAACTCCGGGCTTTTTCAGTACGAAAACGACCTGCCGGGGACCGTTACCAACCGCGCGTTATTCGGCGAAGGCTCACGTTGGTATGTATTAATTAAATACACATACCGGCTCATTAACCTTTCAGTCAAATACTCGGAAACGTTTCGTGATGACACGGAAACTACTGGTAGCGGCGCCGATCTCGTCGCGGGACGACTTGATCGTCGCATTGGCTTCCAGATCGATGTGAGATTTTAACCTGACGAATTCACCGCAGAGGCTCTGAGAACGCAAAGCCTTTTAATTCCGAGGCTTCGTTTTCGCGTCAATCTAAGGGATTTCGAAGATTTTTTAGAACAAGTCTAAGAACAAGTCGAATTCCCCTGCTTGGACTAATGGTGTCCCACATTTTTTGCTGGATACAGGGACACAAGCGCAGGGCTATAAATATATCACCGCTACGCGGTTCTTTTAACGTTCTCCAAGAAAGAACTGTCTTCAACCCCGGAGGGGTGACATATTTATAGGTACTACGCTCCGCCGTAACCTAAGCACTCCGTTAGGAGTGCAATATTTGCCTCTGTGTCCAGCAAAAAATGTGGCACATGATAAGTTCCTTGGAGGGAGTGTTTAGGAGCGGGTTTTCGTGGGTTATTTCGTCAAAGCAATGGTTCAAATCACAAAAACAACTCCGCGTTCTTTGCGCTCTCTGGGCTTATGAATAATGCGGGTAGACTAATCGAATTTTGATCTTGCTCAAGACGACGGTTTTCTGTATATTAACTAAATTTAAAAAAATCCACTATGAA
>DASWHH010000023.1:0-1500 GCA_036398295.1 bacterium | reverse complement strand
GGAGCCATCCTCTTCAACCGCGCCAACGAAAATATCGGTGGCGCCAAGCACTTCCGCCCAACTCGTGGCAATGGAGAGCAAGTTAGCGTTGCGAAACGGCACATACGAGGAACGAATTCCCAGCGTAGACAAATCCGCTCTTGCCACCTCGATCTTGGCATCCGTCAAGCTCGAGCCGCCGATTTGCTTGAGATGCTCGACGTTTACCACCAGCGTCTTCTCGGCGCGATAGAATTCTGCGACCTCTATAAACGCCCGCAGCTCACGTTTCTCGGTACGCTGGCCGTAATTGAGGTGCAGCATCGCTAAGCGATAATTTTGATTCGCCATGGCGACCGTCACGGCGCTGTCCATGCCGCCGCTGGCAAGCACAACTGCTAATTCTTTTTTCATAATCTTAAAAAATGAATTTCGAACCAGGAACACCGAATATCGAATTTCGAAGTTTACTTCATCATTCGGCATTCCTTGTTCGACATTCGATATTCCCTTTTCTGTTTTCCGTTTTGCGATTTGCGATTTTCGCTCTACCCTCCCCGCTCTGCGCTTTTCGCATAATTCGCCTTCACCACCGATCGTAATCCACCACGCACGGTGAACTCGCCGATAACCTCCATGCTGCGGGGCTGGCAGGCCGCAACGAGATCATCCAAAATCTGGTTGATCACGGTTTCGTAGAAAATACCCTGGTTACGAAATTCCAAAAAATAATATTTCAATGCCTTCAACTCCAGGCACAATTTGTCCGGCACATAGTTGATGGTGATGGTGCCAAAATCCGGCAGGCCGGTCATCGGGCAGACAGAGGTGTATTCGTTGTTGACGATGGCGATGGTATAATCACGATTGGGATATTTATTTTCAAACGTCTCCAAACGCTGCATTCATTCTCTCCAGCTTTATTTCTAAAAGGAAAATAAACATGCGATCACATAAAATCAAGTAGCAATTTTCAACGAAGCCGTCCGCCTGGAACGGCGGTTGCATGGTATCAGAGTGTGCAACAGTTCTTTTGAAAGAATTGAGCGTCAGCGGGCAGATCGATGAGAAGATGCTTCTCAAGCAGCGGCAACCAAATTTACAGTGCTGCGATTTGATAGAAAACAGTGAGTGAGATTGTCAATGATCTGTGAGGATTTCATGAAAACTGAAGACATTATCAGAAAGACTCTGACGATTGGAATGCTCCTGGTTTTCGTCATGACTAATTCGGGCTGCTTTAAACGTGTAGCCGTGCCAATCGAAAAGGAACAAGTCGAAAACAAGCAAAAGATTTATGTTTTGCTCATTTCCGGTCAGGAGTACAAAATAACCAATCCAAGAATGGAGGGCGATTCTTTGGTTGGAAAATTCGGCGATGAGGAAATCAAGATTCCATTAAGTGAAGTGAAGAAAGTTGAGATTCTGCAACCAGATGAGAAGAAGACCATTAGAAACGCCTTGATCCTCATGGCAGTCATAGTCATATACGGACTCACGATCATCCCTCCAGCCGGCTTT
>DASWHH010000022.1:0-1759 GCA_036398295.1 bacterium | reverse complement strand
GCTCCAACCGTGCTCGTCATCGCCAATGAGGCCGCGATTGGGATCGGCGGACAGGGTCGTCTTTCCCGTTCCCGAAAGTCCAAAAAACAGCGCCGCATCGCCATGCTTGCCAACGTTGGCGGAACAGTGCATCGACAGCACCTTCTTGCCTTTCTTGTTGTTAGGATCGAGGGGCAGGAGATAATTCAAAATGGTGAACACGGATTTTTTGATTTCACCGGCGTAACTGGTACCGCCGATCAAAACCAATTTTTTCTGAAAGTTCATGTTGATGAACACTTCGGAGTTGGTACCATCCAATTCCGGCACCGCATGAAAGCGCGGCACGTTGATAATGGTGAAGTCTGGCTCGAAGGTCTTCAGATCCTCGTCTGGCACCTGGATGAACAAGTTGCGCACGAAGGTATTGTGCCAGGCAGTCTCGGTGATCACCCGCACCGAGATGCGATAGTCGGGGTCGGCGCCGGCGTAACAGTCCTGAATGAAAATATCGCGCCCTTGTAAATAGGCCAGCAAACGGTTGTGCAGTTTGTTAAAATTGTTTTCATCAAATGGCCGGTTAACCTTGCCCCACCAGATGTGCTGCTCGCTGCTGGCTTCTTTGACGATGAACTTATCGTTGGGAGAGCGCCCGGTATGGTGGCCGGTGCGCACAACGAATGGTCCGAGGTGCGCCAACAATCCCTCCCGCCGTTTGATAGCTTCCTCATAAAGAGCGGGGGTTGCCAGATTCCAGTAAATCCGGTTGACGTTTTTGATGCCCTGTTTTTCCAGTTCGCGCATGGCATTCGCATCAATGGGTTCCATGGATTGCTCTCCTGAATTTTAAACTTTAGTACCACGAATTCACGAAGAACACCCGGCGAATCTTCGCCTGAATAATTAAAACCGCAGAGGTCGCCCGCCTGCCAAGGCGAAGCGGCCTGCCTGTGCAGACAGGCGGGCAGGCTGAGAACGCCGTAGCTTTTATCCCCGACGATTCGAGAACGCTTCTGGACGGGTTTTAAATCTCAGACAAATCTTATAACCCTTTCTGGTAATTGGTGTAATTCGTGGTTCAACTAATTTCTTCCAATAGATTTTTGAACTCGAAGCCGAACAGGCCGGGGTTTTCGCCGATCACGGCCGCCGAGACTATGTAAAGCACGAAGTCGTACGTCTCCCGTGGAATTTTCTTGAGCCTTACCAGATTCCAGAAATTACGCTCTTTGGGATTGGCGGGCATCATTTCGATGGCTCGCTGCAAGTTGCCGATCCCCCAGTTATACGACGCCAAAACCAGCATCCCGGAACCCTGGGCCTTGGTTTTGTAAAGATCGTAAACGAAACGCGCCGCCGCTTTGGTGGACTTTTCAAAATCGTGACGCTCGTCCCGCGGATCGACGCGGCGATAATTTCGTAACGGGCCCACCTTCAGGCCATAGGCTGCCGCGGTTCGCGGGATGAACTGCCACATGCCTTTTGCGATGCCATAGCGCGTTTTAGGTCCGCTGCGGCTAACATCGAAATCGCTTTCCTGCAAAGCGAGATAAAGAAATTGCGGGGGAAGCTGGTTCGCCAAAAACTCTTCGGCGATCGACTCGTGATAGTTGTAAGCGAGGCTGCGTGCGATAGCTATTTCCAGGCGATTGGAGGACTGCCATTTCTTTACAAAACTTTGCACCTCAGCCAGGAAATCCTTTGGCGCATTGATTTCGCACTCGCCAAAAGTGCGTGCAACCCGCAGAATGAGCCGCTCGGTTTCATCCACCGATTCGTC
>DASWHH010000021.1:0-5258 GCA_036398295.1 bacterium | reverse complement strand
AACGAATTCTTTCGAGGGGGCATTCCACGCCGCCGGGACAGTGGTATGATCAGGACTGGCACGAGTGGGTGATCTTGTTAACGGGAAGTGCCGGTCTGCTTTTTGAAGGAGAAGCAAAGGTGATCGGACTAAAACCAGGGGAGTATGTGAACATCCCCGCCCACCAGCGTCACCGCGTGGAATGGACGGATAGCCAGCAAACCACAGTCTGGCTGGCGATTCATTATAAATAATGACCATCTCGGTTTGAACACTTCGTTAATTGTCAAGAAACGATCAGCTAAGCGCATAGCGCTTTGTTTTTTCGCCATGCTCTTTGCGCTATGCTCTTTGCTCTACAGTTGAAGCAAATGGATTAGTGGATTATTCAGGTTAGTCATGTTACACATCTTACACATCGTCAATGGCGACAGTAGCGCAGACGTATTGCAGGCGACAAAAATGCCGGGCGACATTCAGCCCTGGCGGGAAGCGCTGATGGCCGGGCCCGCTCCGCAGGGATTATCGCCGCAAGAATGGATCGCCACCCGCGCCCGCTTTCTTTCCCAGGATTCCGGCCAGGACCTGGAATACTGCACCAACGCCCTCAATGAACAGGACAAGGTTCTCACATCCTATTCCCGGTATGATGAGGTGATATTATGGTTCGAATACGATTTGTTCTGCCAGGTAAATCTGCTCTACTTGCTCAACTGGTTCAGCCGCAAAAAGCTGGCAAGAACCACCCTGTCACTGATTTGCATTAATTCATTTCCGGGTATGATCGGCTTCCGTGGGCTGGGACAGCTCAGTCCGCCGCAAATGGCTTCCCTTTTTGATCAGCGGCAACCCGTCAGTTCTGAAGCCCTGCGGCTGGCTCAGCAGGCGTGGGGGGCCTACTGTTCGCCGGAACCGAAAGAATTGAATAGACTGGTCAACGCAGACACCAGCGTCCTGCCGTTTCTGAAAAATGCCCTGCTGGCACACCTGAAGCGCTTTCCTTCCTTAGCCAACGGTCTGGGCAAAGTGGAGAATACCGCACTGGATATCATCGCTGGCGGCATCAATGAGTTCGAGGCGCTGTTCTGCATTTTCAGTGAGCTGGAACCCGCGTTCGGACTTGGTGACCTGCAGTTCTGGGGTTCCCTCAAAAAGATGATTTCATGCAAAGAACCGCTTATCGAAATAACCGGGCGCGATAACCAGGAAAAGACGCTGTCGTTTGGTGACTTACCCCACGCTGCTTTCGAGCTTACCAAATTCGGAGAAAGGGTATGGCAAGGGCAAGCCGATTTTATCGAAACCAACGGGGTTGACGAATGGCTGGGAGGTGTCAGGCTCGCGGATAGGCAGAATCACTGGCGCTGGAACGGACAAAAAAAAGCCGTGGAACGCTTTCTCCAACCTGAGTGATTCTGAGATAGTGGAGCCTCAGGTGCCACAACGTGGATTGATGGAGCAAAGCGCATAGCGCAGAGAGCATAGCGAAAGACAACACCGAAAGTGCTAGAAATCTGGTCGGAAAATCCAAAAAGATTAGCATGTCATTCCTGCGTATGCAGGAATCTCCCGGGTTCCCGCACAGAGGCAGGGGATTCCGGCACAAGGCCGGAATGACAGGCCATTTTCCGACCGGATTTCTAGGCGCCCTGCTCTTAGCCGTCGGCTGTTCTTAACAGTTTATAAATAATAAGTACGGACGGAGTCGTTTTCCGCATATTCAAGCCGAATAGGGTATTTAACTTGAGTATTTTTTTTTAGCAGCCGATGTATTTAAGCAAATGTCATTCAATGAACGGAGTTGAATAATGAACAAAGATGCTGTGATAGTTGTCTCCGGGTTACCGCGCTCTGGAACCTCGATGATGATGAAAATGCTCGAAGCGGGCGGTCTGCAGGTTTTGACCGACAACATTCGTAGCGCCGATGAAGACAATCCCAAGGGCTATTATGAGTTTGAAGTTGTAAAAGAGTTGGAAAGCAACAAAGATTGGTTGAAAGACGCCAGCGGCAAAGTCGTTAAAATCATCTCGCAGTTGTTGAAACAATTGCCCGCCGAATACCACTTCAAAGTCGTTTTCATGCGCCGCAAAATGGAAGAAGTGCTGGCCTCGCAGAAGCAAATGCTCGTACGCCGTGGCGAACCCACCGACACGATCGGTGATGACAAGATGGCCAAAATCTTCCAGACCCATCTGTTGCAAGTGGAAAGCTGGCTGGCCAAGCAGCCCAACATCGAAGTCCTCTATGTTCATTACACGGAAGCACTGGAGAGTCCCCTGCCGGTTATCGACAAGATAAACAAATTTCTCGGCGGCAAATTGGATACAAAAAAAATGGCGGCGGTCGTGGACAAATCGTTGCATCGTCAGCGCGCATAGCTCTTTGTCGGGGCACGGTGACCGGCGCCCCGACATTTTTTTGTTTTGTTTCCAACCTTCCAAATCCCTATCTTAATTTCACGTAATTTGTTCTGAATATTTCACTGTTGAAGTCTGC
This sequence comes from bacterium, assembly GCA_036398295.1. Lineage (GTDB taxonomy): Bacteria > Zhuqueibacterota > Zhuqueibacteria > Oceanimicrobiales > Oceanimicrobiaceae > DASWHH01. Next base: position 2,780 of record DASWHH010000021.1, on the reverse strand, counting down.
CAAGTTCTGTGACGCTGGCTTTTATTTATTTCAATGTGCATTAATGGAGCCAAGCCCCGAGGCCTCGGGGTATAGAGCAACGAAAGACAAGCGTTATGCTCTTTACGCTTTACCGCGGCGCTTCTTGACCGCTTATGAACTGTCCAGGTTAGATGAATGTCACCGTCATTGGCTGCGGCGTTTCCGGGCTAACCACCGGCATTCGCTTGCTGGAAGAAAATTTCCAGGTGACCATTGTCGCGCGGGAATTGCCTCCACAGACGACGTCAGATAAAGCGGCCGCCATCTGGTTTCCTTACAAAGCTTATCCCGAAGAAAAGGTGCGACGCTGGGCAGAACACTCGTATCGCCAGTTTGAAAGGCTGTGCAGATTCACTGAATCCGGCGTATCGCTGGTTGAATTCCTCCAACTTTACGATATGCCATTGCAGAGCCCGCCGGAATGGACCAGCGCCCTGCCCGACGGCAAGGTTAGGCGCGCCCTCGCACGAGAATTACCAAACGGCTACCGCGACGGTTACATTGCTGAAGTTCCTCTCATTGAAACGCCGATTTACATGCCCTATTTACTGAGACGATTCGAACGTTTGGGTGGAAAACTCATTCAAAAGGAACTGCTTTCATATCAGGAGCTGCAAAGCGATGCAGCCATTGTAGTGAATTGCAGCGGTTTGGGGGCTTTGCAGCTGGCGCGCGATAAAGAACTTTTTCCGATTCAGGGGCATATCTTGCGAGTAAAGGCCGAGATAGCGGTTCGAGGCATGGCGGACGACGATGGCCATCTGGCGTTGGCTTATGTGATTCCCCGCCGGGATGACTGTATCCTCGGCGGCACCGCCATCAATGACAACTGGAATACCACCGCCGATCCGGAAACGGTGGGGCAAATTCGACAGAAGTGCTCCCGACTGCAACCCGCGTTGGAAGCCGCCGTTTTATTGGACGCATACGTTGGCCTGCGTCCCGGGCGCCGGGAAGTGCGGTTGGAGGCAGAGCGGTTACCTGATCAACGATGGCTGATTCACAATTACGGGCACGGCGGCTCGGGTTTCACCGTCTCGTGGGGATGTGCGGAGGAAGTCGTGAGGTTGTTGAAGCGTTTGCAAACAGAATGAATTTTCAACCTGGCTTGTTTCTGGGCACGCGCTGAATAATCGAGTTGCCAATTTGTAATTGTCAGGAATGTTTGTTTTTCCAGTCCCGTTCAATAAGATGTTACACACCATGTAGTCGTGTTACAGGATTCACAAAAAACAAGAATATCTGCGACTATGATGATATTAAGAATCTATATAATCTTCGATCCGAAATGGTACATGGTAGAATAGAAGCAAATCCTGACTCAAAAGAAAATCTAAATCAATTGGCAAAGTTAGAGGGCATAGTTGTTGAAGTGTTGGGAAAGATGTTACTGCGCCAGATTTACAGATTATACGGTGCCGTTGTTTGAAAATTTTCAACGCTTCTTATTGAAAAGGAGTGAATCAGATGAAGATCGTAATTTTTGCCACCTTAATGATAGCAATAGTAAACTTTCTTTCGTGCTCATCGGTCGATAGCAAAGAAAGCACGTCCGCAGATCGCGAAGCGTTCAACGACTACTGGTACGCCGGCAAGGCAGATCTCACCCGTTACGCCCTCGAACAGGCACGCTACGGTGAAATCCACCAGGGCGACGCCGTGCTCATTTTCGTGACGGAAGACTTTCGCACCGACAAGCAGGTTAAATACGAGGGCGGCGACCGTAAAAATGTGACCTCGGTGCTGAAGCTCAACTTCACCAAAAAATTTAACACCGGACTTTATCCCTATTCCTTAATGACCTCGGTATTCACCCCGGCAGATGGCGTCAGTCCGACGTTGAAAGTGACTTCGTCGTCGCAGGAATGGTGCGGCCACACCTTCATGCAGCTCAACCGGCGGTCCGGCAAATTCGATGTGCAGTTGCGGTCCTATTTTCAGGATGAAGGCGATCAGAATTTTCAACTCAACACCGCCCTGTTAGAGGACGAGGTGTGGACGAAAATCCGGCTGGCGCCGCAATCGCTGCCAACCGGCGAAATTCAGATTGTCCCGAGCCAGCTATTTTCGCGGTTACGCCACGTCCCTCTGAGAGTTGAAAAAGCCACCGCCACATTAACCACCACCGCCGATCCGAACTCAACGGACGAACAGCAAGTGTACACCATCGACTACAAAGATATCAAAAGAAAGCTGGCCATAAGATTTGAAAAAAATTTCCCCCACCGCATTGTGGCGTGGGAAGAAAGCAACATCAGCGGCTTCGGTCCCGAAGCAAAGATGCTAACCACCAAAGCCGTGAAGACGCATTCGATCCTATCCGATTACTGGAATCGACATACAGTTGCTGATTCTGTCTTACGGAATGACCTCGGACTATCACCAGACTAAAGCTCATGTCGCGTCCTGAAAAAAGTTGACCGCTGATAGCTGAACGCTCAACTAAATATGGAAGCCTCAACAGAAATGTCCAACCTTGTGATCAGGCCGGCCGCTGAAATAGACGTTCCGGTCATTCTTTCCTTTATAAAAAAGCTGGCTGAGTACGAACGTCTTTCCCACGAAGTGGTGGCGACCGAAGAGAGTCTGCGCACCACATTGTTTGGGGAAAAACCGTACGCAGAGGTGGTGATTGGTTACTATCGAAACCAGCCCGTCGCATTTGCGCTGTTCTTTCACAATTACTCGACATTTCTCGGTCGTCCCGGAATTTATTTGGAAGATTTGTTTGTGCTCCCGGAAATGCGCGGCAAAGGCTT
>DASWHH010000020.1:0-5128 GCA_036398295.1 bacterium | reverse complement strand
CCTCGATCTGTTTTTGCGGATCACCGTCGAAAACATTGGGCGGCGCGGCATCGGGATAGAAACTGGGCATGCGTGTGCCCGGCTGGAGTTTCTGCGGACTGGCTATCCAGTCGTATACCCAGTCCGGACGTAAGCGGTCAGGCGCAAGCAGGAAGTCGGGCGCCCAGCCCGAGGGCGGTCCTTCCGGCTTTTTCTTTCCAACCTGGTGGCAGCTGAAGCAACTCAACAAATCTGGAGAAAACAGAGTTTCCGCAGCGCGCATTTCCGTGCTGGTCAGGTCGATTTTGATTTCCTCGAAAGGCTCGCTTAGACCCTCGAGCGCCTGGAAATATTCGATGAGGGCATTTACCTCATCGTCATTAAAATCGAAAGTGGGCATCCGCACGGTCAACCAGGGGCGAATATTGGTAGTCGGGTTTTTGAGAAATTCGAACAACCATTTGGGTTGGACTTTGTGGCCCTCGCCAATCAAATCTGGCGGCGCGAACGAGATGGCCTCCTCGGCGGGACGATTGTGTTTTTTGAAGGCCTCGACAAGAGTTGGCCGGATGAAGCCGCCTTCGCCCTCGATGATGTGACAGCCCACGCAATTGTATTGCCGCACCAGCCGCCGGCCTTTTTCTATGGACTCGCCCATGCGCCCCATGTCGTGCATGTAGGTCACACCAATTTTTCGTCCGTCCCAGCTTTTTAGGAGCACCGCTAAGGTGGTGGCATCTGCCTGTGAAAACGCGAAATTCGGCATGCGCTGAACCACCACTTCCGTGGCATAGAGTCGAGAATTCATCAACTTACCGACGGTCCAGTCTTCCCAGGTTTCTTCGGTCACATCACCGCGTGCCAGGGCGTCGCCGTAGAAAAGTTCCTCATGCGTTTTACCGCCAAATTCATTGAGAGAAACACTGACCTTGCCCTCATTTTCCATGCCGGCAATATCATGGCAGCCGTGGCAGCCGAAATTACGAATGATGGCTTTGCCATCGGAGATCAGTTGCGGCGTTTGCAGGTCCACGCCATCGAGGCTGTTGACGCGCGGGTTGGATTCTTTCTGAGTCATCAAATAGGCGACGATATCCAACGCCTCGGCATCGGACAAACGCAGGCTCGGCATGGTTGTGCCGGGATGGTATTGCTTGGGATTTTTGATCCAGGCAAATAACCAGTTGCGATTGACCTTGCTGCCGATTTTAGTTAGTTCCGGGGCAATATCATAGGTCACATCGGTAGCGCGTACTTCGCGGTCCGACTCAGTGATCACGTGGCAACCTTTGCAGCCGAGGCTTTCCACCAATTCCTCGCCGCGGGCCGCTGACCCGCCGGCCGGTGCCGGTGGCAATGAGTAATCACTGGTTTTGCCGATATTCGTCAAATAAGCAGTGACCGCCAGCGCTTCCTCATGCGTAAATTGCGGGTTGGGCATCCTGCTGTGCTGGCGATATGATTTGGTGTCGGTTATCCAGCGGTAGATAAACTCGGACGGTGCTTTTTGGGTGACATAATTAAGAGGTGGTCCGATTTTTCGAGCAGCTTCGTAACCGGCGATTTCGTGGCAGCCATAGCAGCCCAGATCCAACACCATGCGTTTGGCTTTGGTGAGCGTTTGGGCGTGGTCAACTTTCATTTCACCGTTATGGCATTTATTGCAGCCGGCCTGCAGAAAATCATCAGCTAATAGCGGATGCTCCCAGTGTTTTACCTGGCCGTGCGCATACTTGATTGATTCCAGAGCCGGGCCCTGGCCTTCATGGCAGGGGACGCAGCCGAAGCCATTAACTGGATGTGTTCCCAAGTAGACTTCACGCTGCGGATGGGTTTGAAAGGGTGGCGGGTAATCATCGTAGCCCACTTTGTCGACGTTGACGTGGCAGCTGGTGCAGCGGTCCACTTGATCCAGCGGGTTTTCAAAATTCCCTCGCACAAAACCCGGCAGCACAAATTGCTGGATGGCGACCTTGCGGTCAGCAATTAGCTGCAGCTTGGTTTGCAGCTCCACGATCGGCGCACGAATGACGTCGATTTCTTTCTGCAGGCTATCGACGCGGGAGCTGTAGCGGGCCAGCCGGGCAACCAGATCCGCTTTCTTGGCCTCAGAGCTATCCCATTGCGCCTTTAGATCTGTCACCTTCTGATTGCGTTCATCGATTTTGGCGCGCATGCCTTGCGCCTTATCCAAGTGACCGGAATGCTCGGCGTGTTTGTATTCGTACCATTGAGCGTCATACTCGCTTTTCTCAAAGCGATACGCCTGCATGTCCTTTTCAATTTCGGCGTCGGCCTTCGCAATTTCGTTCATTAGGTCTTCGTAAGCCTGGCCTTTTAGATCAGCCTGCGCCTGGCGAAGCAGGTCTTCAAGAGCGGCGATCCTGGTTCCATGCTTTTGAGTGATGTCAGAGGAAACCGTCGCCAGCTGGGTCTGTACGCGCTCATGTTCAAGCTGGTTCAGGTCTTTTTGATAACGTTGCCACGGCGCCCGCAGGCTAATCATATCCACAATCGCCCAGAACGTGGTAAGGGCCAATAAGCCGGCGAGAATCAAGTAGAGATGACCGTATTCTCGTTCTTCGACGGGGGTTTCAGATCGCTTGGGCAAATATTCCTCCCTTTTTTCGCTGTAATCGAATCGATGGAATAATGGAGCAATGATCCAAACAATCCATCAATCAGATAATCCATTGACTCAATAACTTAATAACCCAATAACTTAATAACCATTTATATATTGAACCACGGCGTCACCCAAATATATTTTATGTTCAGGGTCCACCGCAAAATCATTTTGATGGGTAAACCCATCATGGTTAGAAATAGAAAAGCCAAAATTCCGTAGCGGACCGCGCCGAGATTCTTGATGAAATCGGTGTTCTTCTTCCAGAGATAGTACGCCACGCCTGAAGCATAATAGAGCGTCACAACAAATCCTCCGAAAAAAAACGCGCCAGTGGAGCTGCGGATGCCCACCAACTGATTGAGGTCCACGTTAACCATCGCAACCACTTTGTGAATGTCCCAGCGCTCCCAGGGGCCAAAGAAGTTCCAGCCGGGGCCGCGCAAAAATGTTCCCACAAAGATTAGCGAAATCCACAAAACAAAGAATCCGAATATGAAAATCGAAATGGCGAACTTGCGTTCTTGCCAGGTGTAGTAGCCGTTGCCTTTGGGGTTCTTATCCACATACGGGATCGCCATCAACCCGACGATGATGAGCGTGGGAAAAATGACGCCGGCGATCCAGGGGTCGAAATAGACCAGCATTTCCTGCAAACCCAAAAAGTACCACGGGGCTTTAGAGGGATTGGGCGTGCGTGTGGGGTTGGCCGGCTCTTCCAGCGGCGCGTTGATGACAATGGACCACACGGTCAGGATGACCATAATTAGAATTGAGCATAGAAATTCGTTGCGTGTCAGAAACGGCCAGGTAAAGATTCGGTCTTTGCCCTGGGTCTGCAGTTCGCCGTATCTGCCCGCGCCGATAATTTGATCGTTCTGGTGCGCCTGCTTCATGCCTAAATAAGTGAAGTAGGCCACCAGAAAGATCATCATGACGATAGGGATGTTATCTTCTTTGGTAACAATCGCTAAAAAGTGTTCCATACTTTTCTCCGCGAAAAGTTAAAATTAGACTCGCCCTCAGCCCGCGACGTTGCATGCAATGTCGCAGCGGCCGATTAATGAGTTAGGAAACGGAAATTTTGAAACAGTTTTATAAAGGCCCGGAAATTCCACCGTCTTTGCGGACACGCCAGAAATGCACAGCGATGAAGACAGCTAAAAACAATGGAAAAAAAATGCAATGTAAAACATAGAAGCGCAACAGTGTTGGCGGTCCAACCTGAGTGCCGCCGAGCAGCACGAAGCGCACATCGTTGTCGGGGCGCATCCCCAGCTCCGGCCCGAACGGTCCTTCATGTCCCAGCAGCGGGGTAGCGCGCGCCATGTTGGTACCCACGGTTACCGCCCAAATGGAAAGCTGGTCCCAGGGGAGCAGATAGCCGGTGAAGCTCAGCAATAGCGTGGTAGTCAATAGAATGACGCCCACGACCCAGTTAAATTCCCGCGGCGGCTTATAGGAGCCAGTGAGAAACACCCGGAACATGTGCAACCAGACGGCGATGACCATACCGTGTGCCGCCCAACGATGCATGTTTCGCAAAAACATACCGAAGGGTACGTCGAATTGCAGATACTTCATATCATTAAAAGCATACTCGGCGGTGGGGCGATAGTAGAACATCAGCAGCACGCCGGTGACCGCCGTCACCAGAAACAATAGAAAAGTAATCCCACCCATACACCAGGTAAAACGGATGTACGAGCCATGCCGGGGAATGCGGGTAGGGTGAAGATGCAGCCAAACATTGTCGAGCACCTGCAGGTAGCGGTTGCGGGGAGTGTCCTCGTAACTGTGCCGGAACATCGACTTCCAGACCTGCGATTTGGTCATGCTGTCCTTCATCTTGTCGAACAGAGCTTGCATCTTATCTCCTTATAATGTAATCAGATACCGGGTGGGAGGATTTTAGAAAAAGGTGCGAAAAATATAAAGACATTTTTGTTAAATGTCAAGCGCTAAATCAAATAAATCATAGCGTAGCGAAGCCACAAATTGCAAATCTCAAAAATGATCAAATTCCAAGAAATTCCCAAATCCAAATACACTAAATTCTTGGGCATCACAAAATAAGGTTGAGATCTCCAAACTCATGCCACAGGTACCGCAACTCAACGGCTTCTTCATACGCTTCCCGACAGCTCGTTGGCTGATCTGGAGAAACGGAGCTTCCAAAGTCGGGGAATGTTTTCATCACGATCATAGACCTCGGCCCTCAGCTTCTCGCCGAAGGTGATCTTCATGCCACTGCGGAGTCCACAAGCAAACGGATCACCGCGTTTGCAGAGCAGTAAGCCAAGCCATGAATCATCCGGCAGATGCTGCGCCAGCCGCACCTCGAGGCACGGTCCCTCCGGCCAGCCACAGCCTTCCAACGCAGCTGGTAGCGTGCGACTGGTATTGAACACCAGCAGATCACCGGCCCGTAGAAATCCACCGAGGTGGTCAAAACGGTTGTGGGTCACGTCAAAGGTTTCACGGTCAATGACCATCAACCGAACTTTATCTCGTGCAAGGCCA
>DASWHH010000019.1:0-3199 GCA_036398295.1 bacterium | reverse complement strand
CACGAATTTAAGCTCAACGCGTTCACGATTGACTACGATGTCGCGTTCGCATCTCAAACCCTGGCAATGGCGTTGGATGGCCCCTGGAATTTGCCGCGTTACAAAGACCTTCTCAAAAACCTCGATTGGGGAATCACCTGGCTGCCGGCTGGCAACGCGAAACAGGCGACCATTGCCGGCGGCGAATATCTCACTATCTTCAAACAGAGCCAACATCCCAACGAAGCCTGGGCTTTTTTAAGGTGGATTCTTCGGCCCGAGGTGCAGGCGTTTTGGGCGATGCAGTCCGGCTATCTTCCGGTTCGCCATGCCGCGTTGCAGGTGCCCGAGTTTCAAGCATACCTGGAAAGAAATCTGCCTTTCAAGGCTTATGTCGAACAAATGGAAATCAGCCAGAGTCCCACGCCCATCGACTATCACGGCTTGCGGATCACCCGTTTGATGGCCGAGGCCATAGAGAAATCGACCATCGGCAATGTGTCGCCAAAGGCGGCGTTAGACCAGGCCGCGCAAAAATGTAACGAACTCCTGGCATCCGTTGCAGAAAGCAAATGAGCGTTCCAACTCACAATAACTTAGTCGTTGCAGTCGTGGCGCAAAACACGTCAACCGAGAAATCGGGTAAGCCGCGAGCGCGTCGTCGCAACCCGTTCACAAAACGGGAAGGCTTGAGCGCTTTGCTGTTTCTCTCGCCGACGCTGTTGGTGTTTTCGGTATTCATTCTTTTTCCGGTGGTCTTTTCTTTCTACCTCAGCTTCAACAAATGGAACATGTTTGGCGCCGAGCGCACGTTCGTTGCGCTCGACAACTACACGACGATGCTGCAGACGCCGGAGTTTTGGCAGGTGTTGAAGCACACCCTGGTTTACACACTCGGCACCGTCCCGCTGAACATGGTTTTGTCGTTGATTCTGGCGCTTTTCCTAAATCAAAAGATTATTGGCAAAAAACTCTTGCGCACGGCTTTTTTCACTCCGGTGATTATTTCGGCGGTGGCGGCCGGGGTGATCTGGCGCTGGCTGCTGGATCCCAACTTTGGCTCGTTTAATTATTTCCTGAGTTTTTTTGGTTTTCGGTCACTCAACTGGATGAACGATCCGGCGCTCGCCATGACGGCGCTGATTATTATCGGAGTGTGGAAAACCTTCGGGGTGAACTTGGTGCTGTACCTGGCTGGATTGCAGGGAATTCCCGAACACTATTATGACGCCGCCGCCATCGACGGCGCCGGCAATTGGTCGCGGTTTTGGAACATCACTATTCCGCTGCTGGCGCCCACCACGTTTTTTATTCTGGTGATGTCCATCATTAGCTCGTTTCAGGTTTTCGATATTGTTTATGTCTTGACGGAGGGCGGGCCACTCGGCTCCACCAAAGTGCTGGTTTTTTATCTATACGAGCAGGCTTTCAAATTTTTCGACATGGGCTACGCTTCGGCGGTCGCCTATTTTCTTTTTGGCATCATTTTTATTTTTACACTGATTCAAACACGATTCATGAGATCGCGCGTGAACTACGCGGCATAAAAATGCGAACCCGTATCATTCACAAACTGTAGAGAAGTGAAGACAAAATCTGCATGGACATTTATTAATCACAGTGGATTACTGGATTAATGGACTATTGGATCAATGGGGTTTGCACTTCATTAATCCATCAATCCCGTACTCCATTAATCCGCGCTGTAAAAGGCATTAGCTCAGTATCATAAAAGTCACCTGATTCAAAATTTTGGGCCTTGTCCAGGCTAAACACATGCGTTCACCCTTTCTGAAAATACTAAAATCGATTTTGCTGCATCTGGTGGTTTATACGGCAGCGGCCGCCACTGTGGCGCCATTCATCTGGATGGTGATGACTTCGCTTAAACCCATCACCGAAATTTTGGTTTACCCGCCGCGATGGCTGCCCGAAGTGTTCAAATTTGAAAACTATGTAAACGCCTTTCGCGCAGCGCCGTTTGGGCGATTCTATCTCAACACATTTATAGTGGCGCTGTCATGTACATTTGGGCAATTGATCACCTGCTCGATGGCGGCGTACGCCTTTGCGCGCCTGCGCTTCTGGGGACGGGATGCCCTGTTTTTGTTGTTCCTCGGCACCATGATGATCCCCGGCCAGGTGACCATGATCCCAACCTTTATGGTGATGCACTGGCTAGGCTGGATCGACAGCTACGCCGCGCTGGTCGTTCCCGGGTTGGCGTCGGCATTTGGGACGTTTTTGCTGCGGCAGTTTTTCCTGACGATTCCGCGCGAGTTGGAAGAAGCTGCGTTCATTGATGGCTGCAGCCGTTTCATGGTGTTGTGGCGAATTATTTTGCCGCTCTCCAAGCCGGCGCTGGCGACGCTCGGCATTTTCATTTTCATGTTTTTCTTCAACGATTTTCTGTGGCCGTTGATCGTCGTCAATTCCGAAGAAATGCAGACCGTGCAATTGGGTCTGGCCATCTTCCGCGATCGCTACCGGACCGAATGGGATCACTTGATGGCCGGCTCCGTCACCGCGACGCTGCCGATTTTGCTGGTGTTCTTTTTTGCGCAAAAATATTTCATCCGAGGCATTACGCTGAGTGGACTCAAAGATTAAACCTTTAAACGTGAGACGTGCAACGTCAGACGTGAGACGAAATTTTTAAACCAATGAATGCAAGAGATGCAAATTGTAGATTGCCTAACCGTGGATGCTCTTTTCGTGCTTATCTTTTAATAGTGTATGAATTGTTCAAGTAAAAAATTCTTCGCTCTCATTTTACAGATCTCGTTGGCGGCGATGGCACTCGCGGAAACGGACGACGTGCCGGCTGTTTCCACCGGCGATTTGCGTTTCTATGTTGACTTTGCTGGATTTCGCGGCAAGCAATCTCAAACTTATCAAGAAATTTATTTGATGCTGTACGGCGATCAATTTCAATATGCGCTGCAGTCCGAAAAAAAGGTCGCCAGTTATGAGGCCGAGCTTATTCTGCAAAATACTGTTACTCAACAACTGAGCAAACACAAGTGGATCACAGAAGCCACTGTGGCGCAAGATTCCGCTGATCTGAAAGCCCTCGCGATTTATGATGTCTGGGCCGGTGAGCTTTTTCCCGGAAAGTATTCGGGTCAACTCACGGTGAAGGATATGCATGGCCCGCAAAGTGGGCTGGCGAAGTTTGAGCTGTACGTGCCAGAATATCGCGATTCCGGAATTTCCGCCA
>DASWHH010000018.1:0-3319 GCA_036398295.1 bacterium | reverse complement strand
GTCGGATTGGAGTTCGAGATCGTTCCAAAGGAAAAGCAAAGAGATATAGCAATCCATGATGAAAAAAAGTGGGGGGTGCCTATCCCTGCCCCAACCTGGCACGTATTAGTTCACTCGTCCGGCGCCCGGTGGTTTTCTTTGTCCCATATAGCAGAGACTTCTATTGTTGTGCAAACAACTCAAGATCAAATTGAGAACCTAACTGAGCAAGAGTTGGCAAATGCCGCAAGCTAAGACTGACGAAAAAAAGACGATCCAATATAAAATCGCCGAGATCAAAAAACTCGCTCACTACGAAAACGACTTCCGAGAGTTCGGCTTGAATGAGAACGAGCTTGAGCCAATGCAAGTGCAGTTCACGATGAAGACTATAAGAGACGAATCGCCGAACTCAATATCAATCTACATGAAGGTGGATTTCTTAGATAAGGAACAACGTTTTAACCTTTTTGGTCTGACCTGTATTTATCGTTTTGAGATCAAAGGTCTTGAAATCAAGTTCACCAAAGAAGGAACTTTTCAGTTACCAAAAGAGGCAACAAGGCAGTTTCTGTCTTTGATAATATCGGGCGTTCGCGGAATGCTGGTCGCTGTTAATACGACGCCAGAGTACCACAAAATATTGCTGCCGCTAATTGACCCAGACGATTTAGCTTCAGAGTTAGAAAAGGCTAATCCTTTCCCGTCGCAAGCTACTGACCAATAAGAGCACAAAATTCTGTTCGGTGTTTCTTTCTCAAAATATCGGACAAATCCATCCTGTTGTCATCTTCATCCAACCTTGAAGAAAACTGTTTACATTCACTTTTTTATGATACTTTTCTTTTCGCCAAAAAATCTTTCAAGGCACTTTCCTTCCGCGACAACCCTCTAAACTCCTAATCCTGAAAACGTTACGATATAACAGAAAATTCTAAGAAGTCAACACATTAAAAAATAATCATTTAGTGTTTGACAAATTAATATTTATTTTTTAGATTGAATCCGATGATTTGAGACGCAAGGTTCGCGGCAGCTCGCGGAGCGGCGAGCGTTGAAAATTTGTTGATGTAGAAAATTTCGAGTTGTAGTACCGTCGCGGCAGCGTGAATTGACACTGGCGGCGGAGGTGAAAATCCCTTCAGGGGATGGTAGCCTTCGGCGCCATTTTTTTGGGTTTAAAATGGAGAGGCATACAAAAGATGACCGGGATTGAGTTAGCAACTAAAAGAAAATTTTTCGGACTCAAAGCCTATGAATTAGGCGGATTGATCGGAGTGAATGCGGCGAAGATGTCGCGTGTAGAGAAAGGACTCGATCCGTTACCGGCGGACGCTGCGGCCAAAGCGGAACAAATTTTCGCTAAACTTGAAAAAGCGGCAGAGGTTGAGACAGCACAATGAATGAAAATGGAAAGCTGAACGTGCTCCAACTACTGGCGGATCGATTTGAGTCGGAGCGCTGGGATGCTGACTATTATGGATTTCATACCACCTGCGGCAACTGTTTGACGGACGCTTTTCGAGTTCGCGTAACTCAAAGCGGCGAGTATCTTGAACGCTTTACTTGCGCAAATAATTTTTGCGAAAAGTCCACCAGCGACAAATATCGACCTGCGTGAAATAGGTATTGGATTCACTCGTGTGCATCGCATTGATCGTGTTCTGGCCGTTGCCAGCCAGTTGAATACGGAATTCTGAAATTTGGTGATTGGTTCTGAAGAAAGGGCTGGTTTAAAAGTTTGCTCTCATTTAGGTAATAAATTGCTTGCATATATCACGCGATTAGTGAGGAAATTTTCTGTTGTAAAACTGAGAGAAATTTTTATATTTTTATACCAAGGGTACCACAATCAACTCAGCAATGGGCGCATCCCAGAACTTAGTACATTCATCCCAAGTTTGCGATCACCGCACCGTCTAATTGAATGGCCGCCGCAAATGCAATTTTGAGCAAGTCGCCCTTCAAACGAGGTCGTTATGGAATTGACTCATAATGTCGAGACCGGCACACCATTAAATTTAGATACCGACCCCGAGCGCCTACGGCTCATCATCGACACCATTCCCGGATTCGTCTGGAGCGCCGCGCCCGATGGTTCCATCAAATTCCTCAATCAACGAGGCCTCGATTATACCGGTTTTTCATCGGAGCAAATCAGGGGATGGAATTGGAAGAACAGCAACATCCTTCATCCCGATGACATGCAGGGTCTGTTCGAAACTTGGAGCGCAATCGTGGCCTCCGGGGAAGCCGGCGAAATTCAGGCGCGCATGCGGCGTTTCGATGGAGAGTATCGCTGGTTTCTGTTCCGCGTTGCTCCGCTGCGTGACGACTACGGACAACTCGTTGCATGGTGGGGAATAGACGTCGAGATTGATGAACGCAAGAACGCCGAAGATCTCCTCGCCCGTGAAAAGCGGCTTCTTGAGATGGTCGCAAAGGGCGATCCCCTCACGACGGTCCTCGATAGTCTATGCGCGCTCGTTGAGGAGATGGCTGGTGACTCATTGTGTTCGATTCTGTTGGTGGATGCCAATGGCAAACTAAGGCATGCAGCGGCGCCGAGCCTTCCAACCAGTTACGTGCAGTGGGTGGATGGAAGAGATATCTCGCTTGAGGAGGGTCCGTGCGCATCGGCGGCATCGTTAAAGACTCCAATCATTGCCAGCGACTTCAATTTGGAGAAGCGTTGGCCGGAAGAATACCGCATGCTAGTTTTGGAACAGGGGCTGCGCGCGTGTTGGTCAACGCCGATCATTTCACTCGCGGGTGCAGTCTTGGGAACCTTTGCGTTGTATTCGCGCGCGCCCGGAAACCCAACCGCGAAACAGGAGAAGCTGATTGAGCAGTTCAGCCATCTGGCGAGCATCGCCGTCGAACGCAAGCAGTCGGAAGATGCGTTGCGGCGCAGCGAAGCTTACTTAGCCGAAGCGCAGAGGTTGAGTCTCACCGGCAGCTTTGGATGGAATCCTGCCAGCGGTGAGGTATTCTGGTCACAGGAAACGTTCTGCATTTTTGACTTCGAACAAACGACGAAGCCCACAGTCGAGTTGATAACGCAACGGATTTATCCGGATGACCGGGCGCTGGTGCAACGAGCCTTTGAGCAGGCCTCCCGTGACGCCACGAATTTGGATTTTGAACATCGTTTGTTGATGGCCGACAGCTCGGTCAAACATCTGCACGTGGTGGCGCGGGCAGTGAAAAATGAAGCGGACCAACTCGAATTTGTCGGGGCAGTCTCGGACATCACGGCTTCCAAACAGGCCGATGAAAAACTTCGCCAAAACGAGAGAGAATTCCGGCAAATCGTTGAAGCCATTCCGATGCTCATCAT
>DASWHH010000017.1:0-4570 GCA_036398295.1 bacterium | reverse complement strand
TTTCCCGAGGTCCCCAGCAGGGCGATTGCGTCTCCCCTCTGCACATGAGTTTTTTCCGCAACCAAAAAACGTTGATTGTGGCCATAAAAACTGAGGTAACCACCGCCGTGGTCGACAATGATCAGATTACCAAGATCGGTAGTCCAATTGGCGAAAATCACCACGCCAGCGCCGGCGGCCCGAATAATGGTTCCCTTTTTGGCAACAATGTCAACTCCTGAATGGCTCTTGGCAGAAAACCACGCCTCCTTTTGGAAATCAAGCGTTAGAAAGCCTTTGACGGGCATCATGCTGGGGATGTTTTCCGGGTAATAACTGACCTGGTTGTGCGCATTCGCAACCAGTACACGGTTTCTAGTTTCGTAGAAATCCAGTCCCTTAACTTCATCCATTTCACTATTTACCGCTTCCAGCAATTTGTCGGGCTGAATGCTGACCTCAACCTGGTTGGCGTCGCCATTGGTCTCCGCATGGAAACCCTGGTGGTCGTTATCGACTCCCAGCAGACTTCTGACTTTCTTGTACTCTTGCTCCAACACGCCAAATTGATTCGACAAAGAGATAACTCGCTTATTGTCCTCCTGAAGTTGGGCGTTGCGGGAAAGGATTTGTTGGTTGTAATCCAGCAGACCGGCATATTTAAAATAGTAGATAGCGCCAATGATGATGTGCACCAGCAAGATCGACCCCACAACGTAAAGAACCTTAACCGTGCTGGTTCGCAGCCGGAAACTGCGGGGCTCGCTGTTGTCCTCCGGCACCAACAGGATAGAGATTCGTTTGGCCTGTCTGCTGCGCATGGATTTTAGATTCGGAAATTTCAACTTATATATATATGAAAAAGTTTAGTAAGTGAAGAAAAGGTGCCAAATTTATAGATAATTTTTCAGAAAATCAAGCTCTTTTCCGGGACGAGATCCGCGGACCGCGTCCTAAATACGCTCCATTAATTCCAAAATTCGCTCGATATCCGCCTTTGAATAGTACTCAATTTCGATCTTGCCGCCTTTGCTGCCCTGAATGATGCGCACCTGGGTGCCGAGAATGCTTCTGAACCTGTCTTCGATCTCGCGAAAAAACGGGTTACCCTCTTTCCGGGGTTGCTTTTTCTTTTCCGGGCTCTGGAGTTTTTTGATCAGGCTTTCGACCTGACGAACGGACAGTTTGTGACTAAGGCTTTTCTTCCACAGGGCTATCTGATCGCTGCTGCTGGGAAGGGCCAGCAGGGCGCGAGCGTGGCCGGTGGAAACCTCACCCGCAACTAAGCTTTCCTGAATCAGCTTCGGCAGTTTTAGCAGGCGCAGAAAGTTGGTGACAGTGGAACGATCTTTTCCAACCTTTTTCGCCACTTCGTCCTGGGTTAGATGACATTTGATGATCAGCGCCTGGTAGCCATTGGCTTCGTCGATGGGGTTGAGATTCTCCCGTTGAATATTCTCGATGAGTGAAAGCTCCAGCATTTCGGCGTCGGTGTTCACCTGCAGCACATATGCGGGGATGCGATCCAAACCCAGATCCTTCACCGCCCGCAGCCGACGTTCGCCGGCAATGAGCTGGTAACCCGAATCCATCTCGCGCACCGTGATGGGTTGGATGACGCCGTTTTCGGCGATAGATTGTTTTAATTCTTCGAGGGTAACAGGATCAAAAGTCTCGCGGGGTTGAAACGGATTGGGAACAACTCTGGAGACCTCAACATCACGCAGGCGTTCGGATCGGTGAACTTCGCTTTCGGATAAATCAGGGATCAGAGCTCCCAAACCCTTGCCCAACCGCTTAACGGCCATTACTTAAGATTTCCTCGGCTAAGTTCATGTAGTTTTCCGAACCCTTGGAGATAGCGTCATAAAGAATGATCGGTTTGCCGTAGCTGGGTGCCTCACTCAGCCGCACGTTGCGATCGATGATGGTCTTGAAGACCTTGTGTTCAAAATATTTTTTGACGTCCTCGGCAACTTGTTTGGAGAGATTGAGGCGGCCGTCGTACATGGTCAACAGCACGCCCTCTATAGCAAGCTTGGAATTCAGATTCTTCTGTACCAGCCGAATCGTGTTGAGGAGCTGTCCCAAACCCTCCAACGCATAGTACTCACACTGAATTGGAATGAGCACCGAGCTAGCGGCGGTGAGCGCATTGATGGTTAGTAAGCCCAATGAAGGCGGGCAATCAATAAAAATGTAATCATACTTTTTGCTGAGGCTGTGCAGCGCATTGGTCAGGACCCGCTCGCGCGACATCGTGTTCACTAGCTCAATCTCGGCCCCCGCTAACCGGGTGGCCGATGGCAGGACATCCAAAAACTCCAAACCGGTTTGGGTGATAGCGAGGTCGATATCAAGATTTTCGATGATGACTTCGTAAATACTCTTTTGAACGTTTTTAGGATTGAGGCCCAGGCCGCTGGTGGAATTGGCCTGCGGATCAATATCAATCAATAAAGTGGGATGCTCGGCCACCGCCAGACAGGCGGAGAGGTTGACGGCGGTGGTGGTCTTTCCCACCCCGCCCTTTTGGTTAGCTATCGTAATGATTCTTTTGGACATTCCACTCCATGGGTATTCATCAAATCGCTTGAATATATAATTTTGGCGGGCTAAATGCAAGGAAAAGTTAGGCAGGAAAATCGCTAATTTTTAGCGTTATAGCGGGAAATTCAGGTACTTAGGGGTTCCTTTGTGAAAATAATCATCAGTTCATAACCGCCCGTTGCTGCCCACATTGATTCAGCCTGCTCATGTTCGCTTTCAGTCTCCCGTTGCACCTCCGACCCCGGAATTCGTCCGGCCCAGTACCCCCGCTATGTCAGATCCGGCATTTTAGAATGGCCGGAACACCGATGTCGTGCCGCCACGCTGCTCGATCTTGATATCCCGCAGTTGCGGCGCTTTGATGCCGATCTTGAAATAAAATCCTTTGCCGATGCCCGAGGGATTCCAGCTGAACTGGGCGTCCCAGCAATGCAGGTCACGATAAAAAGAAATACGCTGGTCAGCCACCTCGCCCCGTTCAATGTCGTAACGCAGGCGATAGCCGATGCGCCAGTTCTTTGTGAGCTGCACTTCGACGTTGCTGAGGTCAAGATATGCGTTCTTGCTGGTGAGCAGAGGATTGAATTTACTTACGGTGTAGGAAAATGAAATCGTCGCGCTCCACGGAACACTGGTGGCGGTGAAAGCATTATCCGGCGCCAGCGGATCGTGAAATTCACTGGGGGAGAGCTGATTCGGCTGCGCCAAGGTCTCGGCGGCGGCGCCCTCGCTTTGCGTTTGCGCGCCGGCTGCTGGCGCCGCAGCCCTTTTCCCACTCAAACTCCAACGGGCGTCTAAGCCAAATTGGATGAGCCGCGGGCCGCGCAACTGATTGCGGATGTTGCCGGTCGTACGATTGTAATCGTACAAACTGTGGGACATATTCATACTGACAGAGAGATTCTTTTGGGGATTGGCCCGGAAGCTGGTGGATAAATTCGACCAGCGCAGGCTATCGGCCGCAAAATTATAGCCGCCGCGGGTATCTATATTGAACAAGTCGATTTTCTTCTCTTTATCGCCCCCGCCCAATTTCATTTGAAAAAGATTGCTCAACCCAAAATTCAGACTGTTGGTCTCGCCGCGGGGCGTATTCCTGGCGCCGGAACCTTCGAAGCGATCGCGCCTGAGTTCCGGCCGCGTGCTGTCGGGCGCTTCAAAATAGCGCCAGAACGGGTCGGAAAAATCGGGCTGGTAGGCAAACGACAGCGTGGGCGTCGCCACGTGGCGCAGGCCGCGCACCGGCCCGAGGCGGGTGTTGAAGGTTCCGTAAAATTTGGTGCTGGCGGACGCGCTGTACTGAAACAACCGGCGCGCAGCAAAGCCCTCCACCTCAGCGGAGGCGATGGCATTGCTATCGTCAAGAGTGTAGGTCCGGGTGCGATCGAACCAATCTTCGTCATAGGTGAAATTGTGGCCGAGCGTGAAAACCCCGAAGAGGCGCCCGGGATTGGTGTACGACAGGGTCACATCATGTTCCATCCGCCGCTGGACCACGGTCGTGGTGTCGTTGCTGCTGTCTTTGCTGGCGGAATTGACCAGCAGGTTGTTATAGCTGTACCGGATGGCATTATACCACTTTGGCTGGGCTCTGCTGCGCTGCGCTTTCTTTTCATCAAACGCAAACAGGGCGGTTTGACTGCGGGTGAAGCTGGCCCGCGGCAGGGTCGACAATTCCCGCCCGGTTTCGAGGTCTTTGGTTTGCGACAGGTTGATGTTGAAACTGTTCTTGCCCTCGCCCCAACGCGTGGAGAAGGTGGCATTTGAAACCAGCTGGCGGTTGAGCCGCTCGTTGCGATTGTTGCTCAAGTCTTTGTAGAAATTCCGGTTGTTGACGAAGCTGGCATTGACGTTGAGGGTGGTGTTGGGATTGAACTGCTGATTGTGCCTAATATCGAGGTTCCAGCGGCGCTGAGTGTTGCCGTCAAAATTTTTGCGGGTGTACGATCCGCCAACCGACCCTGTGAAGTGATACCGCAACGCGTAATTGACGTGACCTTTCACCAGCACACCGGTGCGTTCAAAAAAAGATAAGGTGGCG
>DASWHH010000016.1:0-4510 GCA_036398295.1 bacterium | reverse complement strand
GACGTCGGTGTTGGTGTAATAGTAATTTTCGGCAAACGGACCGCCATAAGAAACCAGCAGGGTGGGCGTGTAGAATGTGTGCGACTTCGCGACCAGCTCAACGACATCTTTGTACAGCGGCGTGATCGGCAGGCTGTGTTCGTTGCCCGGGTAGCCGTCGATGATCTGTGAGAGGTCCAGTTTCATGTCCAGCGCGCCCTCGGTGGTGGGGATGAGTCCCTGTTCCTTCGCGGCCATGATAATCCACTGGCGGGTGTTGCGGTCGCCGGCGACGTATTGCTTGATGGTGTTGATCTGGTAATATTGCGAATAGCGTTTGAGAACATTCTGCGCGTCTTTCAAGCTTTTGATGCCGTCGGTTTCGAAGACGCCGGGGCCGGTGTAGAAAACGCGCGGTCCCAACAGTTCGCCAGCTTCGACGAGATCACTGTAAGTCAGCACGTCGGTAGTGGAGGTCTGCGGATCGCGGGTCGTGAGCACGCCATAAGCCAGGTTGGCGAGGTATTCCCACACCACGCCGCGATGCACGCCCCACGCCGGCCACATGTGGGCATGGGTATCGACGAAACCAGGGAGGACGAATTTCCCGGTGATGTCGATCTCCTTTGATCCGGCCGGGGTGGCGATATCTGCGTTCGCCCCCACTTTTTCTATGCGATTATCTTTGATCAGCATAGCGCCATTTTCGATGACGCCGTCGTTGGCAGCGCCGGGCTTCATCGTCAGAATGTTTGCGCCGCGGAGCACCACCGTGCCGTGGCCCTTCTGCCGCGGCGTTTCGAGATCGATGACGATGGTTGCCGGCTCATAAGCTTGTTCTGCGTCGTCTTCCTCCTGTGATTTGTCTTTCCGCGAGTCCTTCGCCATTTTCACGGAATCAACAAATGCTTTTGCCTGATCGAAATTGTGCCGGAACAGATGATTGCCCAATGACCAATTGGCCTCTTTGCCGTTCGGTCCGAAACCCATGAAGAGCCCGCCGACCGTGGTGAGTTTTTCCACCGGGAAGGTGGATTCCGCTGGATTCAAAACCGAAATGGTGGGCGCTTCCCCGCCAACTTTCGGGACGGTGACGCGGTAAATGTGATTTTCTACTTGCGCTAATACGTGCTCGCCGTCAGGACTCATGATGACTTCATCGGCGGGGCTTGGTTCTTCGCCGCCGAACAAAGGCATCGGTCCAGTGATCCTGAGATGTACCTTGCGATCGGTGCCATCCAGCCGCATGGAGACGAGGCCGGTGCGGCCTTCATAGACATAAATGCGATCCGGCTTGTCGGCAAAATGGGGCCGTACGCCTTTTAGCGGCGCGACCAGCACATCGGCACCGCCAGAGGCCGGGAGGCGCACCAGATCCAACCCCTGGCCGCCACGAAATGTGAAAATGGTGAGCTCCTGGCGCTGCTGCCACGGGCCTCTCGCCACCACGATTTCCTTGCCGTCCGGCGTCCAGACCGGATCGGTGTAATAGGCACTGACCGTGCTAAGCTTCTGCGCTTTGCCTCCGTTCACGGCTACTCTGTAAACGTGCCCGCCATCTTCTTCGGACCAGGTTACAAATGCCAGCCATTTGCTGTCGGGACTCCACGCCGGCGCAAATTGTCCGGCGCTCATCGGCGCCAATTGTGTGACTTTGCCGGTGGCGAGATTTTTCACATAAAGATCGTGCAAGGCTGTGAAAGCCAGTTGTGACCCATCCGGTGAGAGGCGCCCCCAACGGATCTGGCGGACTTTCACTGGGCCGTCTTCGACTTGTTTTTCGAAATGCGAGAGCGGACCCAGTTGCAGCGATACGTCCACCTCGAACGGAATCTCCATTTGTGATCCGGTTGGCACGTCGATGCGATAGATTTTGCCATTGAGCGAGGCGACGATGGCTTTGCTGTCGGGAGTGAAGGCATATCCGGGCATGAGGTCGCGGGTAAAGCGCGATTCCTGGTCGTCGCGGGTCACCGGATAGGCCAACCACTGCTCGAAGCCGGTTCGCAGGTTACGCAGTTTGAAGGCGGTTTTGCTGTCGTGGCGGGTGGCATACACCAGCCAATTGCCGTCCGCGGAAAGACAAGGCCGCACCGCGCCGCCGGTCTCGCCGGTGAGTGGAAAAGTCTCACCGGTCTCGCGATCGTAAATCGCCATCTGCCAATTGAATATCGGCATGTTGTATTGGAAGCGACCCTGTTTGGTGGAGAAGTAAATGTAGCGCTCATCCTTGCCGAAGGCCGCGCCCAGTGCGTTGCGCTCTTTTTCTTTGGCATGCAAGTCGGCGCCGCTGCCGCCGTCCACGTGATAGAGCCAGAGGTGATAGACTCCCAGCCCGGAACCCTTGGAGGCGACGATGTATTTGCCGTCGGGCGTCCACTCCGGCGAAGCGAATAGGGTGTTGCTGCCTTTGGTGAGTTGCTTCAGTCCGGTGCTGTCCACGGCGGCGGTGGTATCGACGATGGTTTTGCCGACCTCGAGCAAATAGAGATTCTCCGCGCCGCCGCGGTCGCTGATGAAGACGAGGCGCTTGCCATCCGGGGAAAAGTTGGGCTGGCTGTCGAACGCCAGGCCACTGCTGATGGGTGTGGCTTTGCCGCCGGCGATGGGCAGGGTGTAAAGGTCACCCAACAATTCAAAGACGATGGTCTGGCCATCGGGCGAAACATCCAATGACAGCCACGTGCCCTCGTTGGTTTTGAATTCGATCCTGCGGTCGGGTTTGAGGGGCAGGGCCCGCTCGGACTCCTTTTTCTTGGTTGACGCACTGTCGGACTTGGCGGTGTCGCTGGCGGCGGAATAGAAGGGTATCGCAATAACAGCTTGTTCACAAATCAACAGCAGACTGCCGATCACAACTGCAAGCAGGAATCGCATGACGTGACCTCCGGATTTAGTGTGATGAATGAATGTTCAGATTCGGGGATACTCCTGATACAAAAGGAGAATTGATGGGATGGTTATACGATGGCGGCGACAGAAAGATGGCGCCATTCGTCAACATTTATTATTGTGATGATGACATGATCTGGTGTCCTTAGATAATTCATGCCAATTAAGAGATTCAGGACTTGAATTGTGTAGGATGCAAGCTATGGAAAAGAGGCAATCGACACAAGAGAAATCTTATACCTTGGCCGACGCCTGAAAATGGGGTGAGAGTGGGCCTTTGGATGAGAAAACTCACCCAAAAGCAGTTACGGAATATCTATTTAAAACAAAGGACACCTCAGCCGGGCAATCACAATACCCACCGCAAAAATCCCCAAGCCTCAATTTTTCTCGCGAAAGAGAGCTGCGGACCATCGGTCAGTTCTTCACCTTGAGCTTTTGGGAGTTGAAGCGGTCAAGGCTGTCAATGAAGAATACCGGCGCCGTCAGCCTCTGTTCCTTTTCCTGGCGTTTCATTTCACGAAAGCGGTATTGCTCTAAAAGGATTGATAGATGTTGATACGCCTGAGAAATCGTTTGGCTTTGACACCCCGTCGACGTCATCATTTGAAAGAGTAGATCCCGGGCTTCCCGCAGTAACTGCGTCTCCTGGCGTGACGTAGTCAATGTCCGTTTTTTGTGATCGTACTTCATAGTCCCATTCTCCCTGGTTTAGAGTCTGCCCCCAATTAGCTTTGATTGCTGTCGGTCAGAAACGGAGTCGTTGACACCTGCGGCCGTGGAAAAACTGAGAAAAGGGTGGTTACCCGGGCCACGGTATCCTGGCATTGCTACCAAGCTTTAGAGGAGCAGTTCTACGGAGGGGGAAAATGGCACGTCGTTTACCAGAGGAAAATATCGGACCTACTGTTCATTGGAGACTTTTATTCATCCATAATGCGGGCACGATCACCACATCACCCGGCCAAAATTTGATACCCTCCTGATGCAAATTCTGACAAAATTATAACAAAGTCTTTCTCAAAAAGCAAGGAAAAGTTTCAGAATGTTCACTTGTCGGAAGTGGATTTTGGGTGTTTGATTTTCGACCATTTGGATAGTCGTCAATCAGTCCTTGACTTTCGGCATAGAACTTGAACAAACCAAACAAAGGAGTTCTTACGGCGCTGACATAGGGACTTGAGAATTGGTCTATTTATTGCACGAATTTGTTTGAAGTTTAAAAAGCGGTGTTGTTATGATGTCCAAACCCATCCTTGACAAATTCTCAATTGTGAATAGTATTTCCACAAATGTGCTTTACTCTCTCTATGAAGCCGTAGACCGGGAAACAAAGGAGCAGGTATTTTTAAAGCTCATTGACCAAAGATTTTCCAAGAATGAAAATGGTATTTTGAGAGTTTTTGTTGCTAATGCCATCCTCAACGCGACAGCTTGCCCGAATATTTGCAAATTGCACGGATTTGGTCCGGACCGGCAGTACTATTATATTGCCACCGAACATATAGATATGGATAACTGGTTTTCGCTTAAGCAGGAGAACGCTCCTGTTTCTTATGACAAGCTGCTGGAGATTCTAACCAAAATAGCAATGACACTGCGCCATGCTCACCTGCGTGGGGTTACGCATGGCTTGCTT
>DASWHH010000015.1:0-2853 GCA_036398295.1 bacterium | reverse complement strand
GAGCCGCGCAACTACACCGTCAATCAATTGGAACGCATCACCCGCCGCTACACCGCGGAACTGGTGAAGAAAAATTTTATCGGCCCGGGCGTGGATGTGCCCGCACCAGATTACGGTACCGGCCCACGCGAAATGGCCTGGATTGCGGATACCTACAGCGCATTCCATCCAGCGCAGATCGACGCGATTGCGTGCGTCACCGGCAAGCCCATCGAGCAGGGCGGCATTCACGGTCGCACCGAAGCTACCGGGCGCGGCGTCTTTATTGGCGTCCGTCATGCTCTGTCACATGCTGAAGATTTAAAGCCATTGGGTATGTCGCCGGGAGTGGAGGGCAAACGAGTGGTCGTGCAAGGTCTCGGCAACGTTGGCTATTACGCCGCCAAATTTTTTCAGGAAGCGGGTGCTCGTGTCGTCGGCATTTCCGAGTACGACGGTGGCATTTACAATCCTGACGGCTTGGATGTGGTTGCGGTGCAGAAGCATCGTCAGGAAACCGGCTCGATTTTGAATTGCCCGGGTTCAAAAAATTTCTCGAGTAGCAAGGAGGCGCTGGAATATGATTGCGACATCCTGGTGCCGGCCGCCCTGGAACGCCAAATCACCGACGAGAACGCGCCCCGTATCAAAGCCAAAATTATCGCCGAAGGCGCCAATGGCCCGGTGACCGCGGAGGCCGAGGAAATTCTCAAGAAAAAAGGCGTGATGATGATCCCGGATATGTTTCTCAACGCCGGCGGCGTGACCGTTTCTTATTTTGAATGGCTGAAGAACCTCAGCCACGTGAAGTTCGGCCGCATGAGCAAGCGCTTCGAAGAAGCCTCGAATCTGGCGTTCATCAACGCCATGGAACGACTGACAGGCAAGCAACTCACGCACGAAGAACGCAGCCTGATCGCCCACGGCGCCGATGAAATCGACCTGGTAAACTCCGGACTGGAGGAAACCATGATGGTGGCGTACGAGCAAATCCGTGATACCAAGCTGCGCACCAAAGGCGTTCCTGATCTGCGCACGGCGGCATATGTTCTGGCCATTGACAAGATCGCGGTGGCGTATATGCAGTTGGGGATTTTCCCGTGATGCACTTACGGATTACCTCGAAAAAGTTGAGAGATGGGTAAATACCAAAAACTCATTCACCAAATACTGCAAGGAACTTCGGACGCAAATATCTCATTTGATGAATTATGCCAGTTAATGCGACGATTAGGATTTGATGAACGTGTCAGAGGCAGCCATCACATTTTTAGAAAAGCCGGAATTGAAGAAAAAATAAACCTTCAACGTGATGGCAACAAAGCTAAGGTTTATCAAGTTAGACAAGTTCGTGGAATCATTCTTAAGTACAATCTACAAGGAATAGAGTAATGTCAAAATACGAGATCATCCTTTTTTGGAGCAACGAAGACAACGTTTTTGTAGGCGAAGTTCCGGAGCTTCCAGGCTGTATGGCTCATGGCGCCACGGAGGAAGAAGCTTTGAATAACGTCAAAACAGCGATACATTTGTGGATTGACACGGCGAAAGAATTTGGGGATCCGGTACCTGAACCCAAAGGTCGCCGACTAATGTTGGCTTGAAAGCAAGCCATGAACCAGAATTTGTTTTCATATTGGTCTGAAAAATCCGTCCTCATCACCGGCGCCTCTTCCGGACTCGGCTGGGCGCTAACAGAGGCGCTCTCACCCTTTAAAATTCAATTTGCCCTCATCAGCCGTCGCGAAGAAAGACTGCAGGAACTGGCGAACAACCTCAAAGACAGCGGCAGCACGTTCTGGCTGCGCGCGTGCGATGTCCGCAATCGCGATCAGGTGCTGCGCGCCGTGCATGATTTCCACCAGCAAGCCGGCCGCATCGACGTTGCATGGATCAACAGCGGCATCAGCCTCGATTCGTCGTTTGAAAATTGGAATTGGGAGGGATTCGAAAACCTGATCGACACCAATTTGAAGGGC
Source organism: bacterium (assembly GCA_036398295.1). Taxonomy (GTDB): domain Bacteria; phylum Zhuqueibacterota; class Zhuqueibacteria; order Oceanimicrobiales; family Oceanimicrobiaceae; genus DASWHH01. The sequence continues at coordinate 895 of DASWHH010000015.1, read as the reverse complement.
GCGGTTTACACGATTCAGGCTTGCCTGGAGGTAATGGCGCCCCAGAGGTCCGGTGCAATTGTCGGGATTGGTTCCGCATCATCGATGCGGGGGTTGCCCAGCCGCGGCGTGTACAGCCTGACCAAAATTGGACTCGATTACTTTCTACAAAGCAAGGCCGCGGAATTGCCGGAAATTCAATTTACGATGATTCACCCCGGTTTCGTGGACACACCCATCAACGCCGGCAATCCCAATCGCTTCTGGCTGCTGACCCCCGATAAGGCCGCCCAGATCATGATCAAAGCCGTGGCCAGGCGCCGGCGATGGATTATCTACCCGCTACAAATGAACTTGCTTTATCGATTCGTGCGCGCGCTGCCGGTGCCGCTGTTTTTGTGGGTGGCGAGGAAGACACTCGAACTGAGTCGGCCGGGGTCTCGGCAAAGCGCTGGGTCAGTAAGCGCGGAATGAAGTTGCAGGGTAGGGAACAGTAGGCAGTAGGCAGTTGGCGACAGACAGGACTGAATGCAAAATGAAAATTGCCTGCCTGCGCAGGCAGGCAGACTGCAAAACTCAAAATGGCGAATGCCCCAACGTTTCACATCTGCCGTCTCACATCTCACGTTTCACATCAAAAAACTGGCCATCGCACCCCCACAACCAATCCTTTGTAATCCTTCCCAAACTGAAACTGCGTCAGATAGTTGTTGATGCCCACACCAAACGAACCAACCGGTCTCCAGCTTGCTCCCGGCGGATCGATTAAGCCGACGCCAGCTATCAAGGAGAGTGTATTCAGTCCGGTAATCTTTTTCAGGTCGTGGTAGAGAGACTTGTAGCCAGTGTAAAGACTGTCGGCGGTGGAAATCAACTGCTGTTGAACTTTAATGTGATCGTCCGCCCGTTGTTGATA
>DASWHH010000014.1:0-6339 GCA_036398295.1 bacterium | reverse complement strand
CTAAACCTTTGCATGATTAGCAGGACGAATGATGAGTTGTTTAGCTGGGCCGTAAGGCATAACTACCGGCTGCTTCCCCGGATGATTGACAATTTCATTTTACCGCCGGAGTTGCGCAAATCGGCCATTTCCATGTCATCGAATTTCAATTTCATACCGTTTGCCTCGTCGATGACGATATCGAATCGTTCCACAGCGGTTACGATTGATGGCCTCGTTGGCGCGCCATGTGCTGCCGCATCATGAAACCCTGTCACCTCTAATTGGATGGCCACCTGCTCCAGGCCAACAATCTGCAATTGAAATGATTTAGTGGTTAAGCTTAATGGCGCACTTGAAAACATCGCGGCCGCTCCATCCTCGAACTCAAGACGGTTCATGTGACCGTTGTTATGTTCCAACGGTCGCGCATAGATTTCCGAGCGATACTGCAGGTAAACCAGAACAATGAAAACCAGCAAGAGGAACGCGCCAGCGGCAAGCGCCCATTCCAAAATGCGATTGATGGGCAGCGAAGCCTGGTCCTGTGCGGCTCGAATCTTTGACTCTTTTTCTTCCTCTGCCTTTTTTTCTTCTTTGTTGAAATTGAATTTGCGCAGCACCTCCGCGCTGTTGAGGTCGAGCGCACTGGCGTAGGTTTTTATAAACGATTTAATATACGTCTCCGGCAGAAATGTAAAATTGTTCTCCTCCAACAATTGCAGATGCGCGACTGTAATTCGGGTCTGCGCATGAATTTCTTCAAAAGATTTTTTTAGCTCTGTTCTTTTGTTTTTGAGTATCTGACCGATATTCTCCATCTTGTCATCCGTGTTTCTGATATTATTTAAGATCGTTCGACTTCAAAAAGGACTGCAGACGCCAATAAAACTTCGCCAGCGGGAAACCCATCACATTGTAGAAACAACCATCTATTCGGCTTACAAAGACGGCGCTTTGATCCTGGATGCCGTATGCGCCTGCCTTATCCAGGGGGCTCTCCGTGGCAACATAATGAGCAATCTCATCATCCGCAATCTCTCGAAACGTGACTTGTGTCTGCTCGTAATCGCTCAGGATTGTGCCTGATGGCCGTTCAATCAAGGCGAATCCAGTATAAACACGGTGGGTCTGCCCGCTCAGCTGCCGCAACATTTTCTGCGCAGCTGTCGCCGAATCTGGTTTGCCGAGAATTTCATTATCCAAAACAACGATGGTATCGGCGCCGATGATGATGCCATCAGTAATATTTTCGGCAACTTTCTGTGCTTTCTTTTGCGCCAATTCCAAAACATGAACTTCGGGTATGGTATATTCTTCATCCCGTTCGTTCACTTTACTGTCAATTACTTCGAAGTCAAGGCCAATGAGCTTCAAGAGCTGCGACCGCCGCGGCGACCCCGAGGCCAAAATCAGCCGTTTGCCATTGAGGTTGACCAACAATGAAAACTCACCCTCCTTTGCTCTCGACAATGACCGTAACCGGGCCGTCATTGTGAATCTCAACTCTCATCATGGCCCCAAATTCACCTTGGGCAACCGGTAATCCCAAATCGCGCAAATCATGGATGAAGCGCCGGTACAACGGTTCAGCCGCTTCTGGCGGCGCGCTGTCAATGAAACTGGGACGCCGGCCCTTGCGAGTGTCGCCGTAAATGGTAAACTGGGATACGACCAGGACTTCCCCGCCAACCTCCAAACAGGAGAGATTAAATTTTCCCGCGCTGTCGCTGAATATTCGTAAGTTGGCGCATTTATCAGCCAGGTATTGGGCATCGTCGGCGGTATCCCCGTTGCGGACACCCAGCAGGATAACCAAGCCCTTGCTGATTTCGCCTACCGTTTTTCCATTTACAGCTACTGAGCCTCTCGTCACTCGCTGAACGACCGCTTTCACGGCTACCGCGTCCTCGGAGATTTTCCACGAGAAAAGAATTAAAGGGAAAGGATAGCTGACTCGAAATGAAAATACCAGGGCCTCAAGAAATGTTTGCCTGACCCTGATATAATGCAATCAAACCGATAAACATATCTGCTTTCAATATTGCCGAAACTCGCCGCAGCATCGGCGGACTGGAATCGAACCAAATCGCTGCCAGCATCAGCAAAACCACCAGATCCACCCCGAAAACTACCGTCCAGATATATCCTTCCCCGTAAATATGAAACACGTATGGCGCAATCGTAAGCAAAATCAAGAACAGGTACACACCGGTTGCAACTCTCAGCGCGTGAGGGCCGCCCACTCGCAAAGCCAGAGTATTGGCCTGAACACGGCCATCCGCCTCTCGATCTTCGACGCCTTTGATGATTTCTCGCCCAAGATGAAACAAGAACGCGAACCCGGCAGGTATCCAGAAACCTTTTGTACCGCGGACCGCCAACCCGCCATATACAAATGCCAGACCGGCAAAAACACTAACCGCGACATTGCCCCATAGGAACGTACGCTTAAGGCGAGCGCTGTAAATAATTAAGCCAACGACGGTTACAGCGGCGACCGCAAATGAAAAAATTTGAATAAATATACTAAGAAAAATGCCTAAAGCAAACAAAATTGTTGATAAATTGAGCGCCGCGCGCGGACTCAGCTGGCCGGCGGGCAGCGGGCGAAACGGTTTGTTGACGCGATCGATCTCAATGTCAAAATAATCATTTATAACATTGCCGCCCGCCATGATGAGGCCCCCGGAAATACAAGCCAACAGCACATTGGGCAACGGTGACAACGTACCGGTGAGAAAGGCACCTACAAAAATCGAAAGCATCCCGAGCAATACGTTAAGTGGCCGAACAATGACAAAATGACTTTTGGTTCTAGAATTCATTGGTCAAACTGATGTGCACTTTTCCGTTCGATAAACCGTCTCCCTCACCCAAGCCGTAATCAATGCCGAAAAATCCCAGGGGGGTATCAACGCGCAGCCCGGCGCCAAATCCGATGAGCGCATCCTCAAATTTGAGTATGCTCCCGGCCAGGGGCTCCTCGCGGTAGAAATATCCGGTGTCAAGAAATACAAAGAAACGTGCATCACGACTTAATAGATACCGATACTCAATATTGCCCCACGCGACGCGGGCGCCCCGAAACTGCTCCTCGCGGTAACCGCGCAGGGTGCGGGTTCCGCCAAGCCGGTATTGCTCGGTGATAGCAACGAAGGCCTCGCCGCTGGTGATCTGTCGTCCATGTAACCCAAACGCCAAGACCTGCCAGCGGAATGGTGAAAAATAGGTCTCAAAATCGACTGCGATCCGCTTTTGATTAAATGAGTCGTCCGAATTATCGTCGACAGCATCGATAGTCTTTCGGCCCCATTCAAAGGTAGCCTCGTAATAGACTCCCCGTTGGGGATTGCGCGGAAAGTCGATGGTGTTCAAATTGAGGCCCACACCGACATTTACCGATTGACTTGCCGGAATACCGAACAACACCTGTCCGAGCGAATCGGGCGAAACGTCTCGGGTAACAAAATAAGAAATTAGCGCAAGACTCTCACTGAAACGGAAGCGCAGATCCAGCCCGAGTTCTCGTTGCACGAAAATGGTGTCCTGAATCAACTGCTCAAAATGGAAACCGGCGTTAAGAGGTAGACCAGCCACCCACGGCTCCAAATATCGGAAACGCAGCTGCTGAGTTTTGGCCGTGCGGCGCTCCCAGCGGGCATCGAGCTGACGGCCAGTGCCTAACAAGTTGCGGAATGAAATATCAATCAACCCGCTGACAAAACCGCCGCTGTTTTGCACCGGCGGATTGTAGCCGAGCACGCCGTCGAAGCGATTGCTGCTGCCCTCCGCCAACTCGATGATTAGTCTGCCCGATCCATCTCGCTGCCACTCGATCTGCGCGGGATTCACCCATTTGAAATAACCCAGCCGGAGCAAGCGCCCGCTAATTCTGTCAATTCGGCGTTGATCGTACATTTGCCCGACCTTAACGCCGGTTTCGCGCAGAATCACGGCATCCTTTGTCACTTCATTGCCACGGATTTCAATGTCGTCGATCGCGACCAGGGGTCCGGGAACAACCTGCAAATCGATGTCGACCGTCGCTTGCCCGGCGCCATCCAGATCATTAAAGTTCAATCGCTCAATATTAACTTGGCAGTAGGGATACCCACGCTCCTCGTAATATTTTAGGATCGCATCGATGTCCTCTTCCAGTTGCTGGTGCCGAAAATAGCTGCCGGAGCGGGTTCGCAATTCGCCGACGATTTCATCATCCGCTTCCGACCCCGCGATTTTCAAATATCCGACTTTGAGCCGGCTGCCCTCGTGCAGTTCGACAACAACCTCCGTCCGCGACGAATCGGAGCTGTATTGAAAAAGTATCGAATCGATGCGCGCAAAGTAATATCCCTGCTCTTTAAGACGTTCCATTACCGTCACGCTGCGCTCGTACACTTCCTTTTCAGATACCCTATCTCCTCTGCGAATATTGAGCCAGCTCTCGATGTCTCTTTGATTGAAATGCTGGCTGCCCATAATTTTCAATTGAACGAGCCGCGGCTTCAAAACATCCTGTTGTCGCGAATGAATTCCGCCCACCCAGCTGGTTAGCGTGAGTAAGGCAATAAACAGCCAAATCCTGGAATCACAATGTTTCAATTTTTAACCCGTTCTTTGGGAAAACACAAACAATCTTTTGGAAACCGTCACCTCATCGCGTTCCTGCCCATTGTCGCCTTCTTGTAAATGGGGCAGGTTAGGAGCCCTCCCGGCCTCCCGCAAATTCCAAAGTGCGGAATTCGAGGAGAGGGAATTCGAGATTCAACCCAACCGCAAGACGACAGACCTATTAGGAAACGCACCAGACTTATCCTCTAGAAATCCGGTAGGAAAATCCAAAAAGATTAGCATGTCATTCCTGCGTATGCAGGAATCTCCCGGGTTCCCGCACAGAAGCAGGGGATTCCGGCACAAGGCCGGAATGACAGGCCATTTTCCGATCAGCCGTCTAGCCGGTAATCTTTTAATGTCAAAGTGCCTCCACACGGGGCCGCCTTCGCGCTAGCTATCCGGCGTTTCCGCCGTTTAAAACACCCAGAGGGGGCGGGGGCTTCTAAAAAAATGCCCGCATTTCCACTTTCAAGAAATGTTGCGTTTGCGGCCGATCCGGATCGTTGCGGCCGAAGTAGCTCATTGACGCCTGCACGTTGCGTGAAAACCGATAATCGAAACCAAGGTTCCAGCGCAACGAGGACCCCGCCCTTCTTCCACCTGTAAGCTCAAATGGTATGATGCGATTTTTGGGAGCAACGAAAACTTTCGTCCACTCCAATTCGCCACGCAGCCGGCCGGTTTCACTGATGGAGTAGTTGGTTCGCGGAGCCAGCGAAATGAGATTGGCTTTGGTCGCCGGATCCGGAATGATGTCACGATTGAGTCCAAGCTGGGCTTTCATACCCAATTCCACTCTTTGACTCGGACGATAAACCCAGTCCATCTCCATAACTTCCGCCCGCACCTTGCGATCCTCACGGGTCAACTCCTGAAAAAGCCGATCCTCCTCGGAATGGATAAATTCCAACTGGGTAGAAACTTGTGGCGAAAACTGGTTGAGCAGTCGCAGGCGCTGCTCGCGCACCCGACGATCTTGACCGCCATCGATGAGCTGATTGTTCTTTTCGGCGCGATTACGATAACGGTAACGCAGCGAGAACTTTCGGCTGTTCTCCCAGAGATGTACATCCTGCCTCAGCTCAATGCTGCCAAATTGAGTTGTAGAATCCTGTTGGAAAAAGTTCAGGTTCAAAAGATAGATTTTTGCCACGTCCTCTTCAGTTGTTCGTTCATCGATGCGAAAAAATGTCTCGGTTGTCCATGGTGCCAGTATCCGTCTCAGAAGCGCTCGCTTGGGCGGTTTTGTTACGCTATCGCTAAAAAACCGTTCCGGCGCGATCCGCAGGTCGGTACGAAAGCGCAATTCCACGACCGGGATGAAATCATTGGTGGCAATTATCTGGCGAATAAAATCGCCAAAGGGGTCGGGTTCAAATTCGTTGGTATTGGGATTAAATCGAAAATTTCCTTCTCCCTCTCCCACCTCCAGGAACACCTCCTCCTGGCGCGCCACCTGAGTGTTGGAAATTTGATAATAGACGTTGCTGCGAATCCCACCATGCGGCGGCGAATAGCCGAGGCGCAAATCGGCCAGGTCGGTGCGCGTGTCTTGCGCGCTGCTGTCTGCAAAATCGCGCGTGCGATGAGTGTACGAGGCGGCTGCGGAGATAGCGTGCCAGTTGTTGAGTGCCCAGGTGTATGATTGCGTCCTCGCAATTGATTCTGGCATGAAGACGCTCGCGATGCGCCGTTTGTCATCACGGTAATTGTAGCGCGCCGACGCTGTCACATTCTTGAAGG
>DASWHH010000013.1:0-10096 GCA_036398295.1 bacterium | reverse complement strand
AATAATAATCGCCAGAAAATTTCCCAGGTCGGATCGGATGATATGAAACACAGCAGAGAAGCTGAAGGCGGAGCCAAAATTCTCGGTCATCGCCAATTGCAGCAGGCCATAGCTGATGAAGATGCCCAGTGCCAGAATAGTTAGAATGGAAATGATAACGATGAGCGTCACCTTTTCAAAGTCGGGCATGTAATCGGTTGCCACACTAACGATGGCCAGGGCACAAAGGCCACCAATGACGAGAAAGTAGAAAAAGCTGATAATCCCGCCAAGCAGCCCGTCAACAAAAATTTTCCCAAGGTCATTCCACTCCGGCAGCAACGGCTCAACGTTTCTGGCAACGTTTCGCAGCACGCCAATGTAATAGCCAATCACAAAAAAACCGAAAATGAAAAAAATACCGAGATAAAAACTTGCAAAAGCAATAGCGCCTCCAATCAACATCTTTTTCAACCAATTCGGATCGCGGAACGCAAAGGACAACGCTTCTGAGTAGTTCATTTTAAGCTCCTGCATAATAGAAAGTTATAATGCAACTCTCATATACGCAAATTTAAGCAAAGGTTTGAATGTTGCAAGGGATTTTTCGGGAAGAAGCGTAGCGACCGTTTGTTGCCCGAGAGGTATTGCTGAATGCAGCAATAGGAGCGGATCACTTTAACAAAGTAATAAAATTATCGCGCGCGACATTCCCTCCACTAAGGAGCGCTACCACTCTTTTATTGCCAGCAGAAATTTTATTCGAAAGCAATGCCGCGATGCCCACGGCGCCGGACGGCTCAACCACCAATTTTGCCCTTTCAAACAACAAAGCCACTGCATGCCTCACCATGTCATCGGAGACAAGCACGATATCGTCAACATACGTTTGAGCCATTGCCAGGGGTAGCGCCCCCGGTTTAGCTGCCACCAATGCATCGCAAATGGTTTCCACTCGGTCGATGCTCTGCAATTGGCCAGTCTTGTAAGATAAATACATGGCGTTCGAGCCTTCTGGCTGCACGCCAATCACTTTCACTTGCGGATTGGTTTCCTTAGCTGCTGCGGCCACGCCCCCCAGCAATCCACCGCTGCTGACAGGTACGAGGATGATATTGGCCTCTGGAAGGTCTTTCATGATTTCCAGGCCAATAGTGCCGTGGCCGAGGATCACCTCTGGTGACTCAAATGTATTGATGGAAGTAATACCGCGGTCTTGCTGCAACCGGTCGAGGGTCTCCCAGCGCGCCTCGAAGCGGTTTTCGCACAACACTACTTCGGCGCCGTACTGCCTCGTCTTCTCGACTTTGAACGGCGCGGTTTTTTGCATCATCACAACCGCGGTTGGGATATTGAGTAATCGTCCCATGTAGGCAAACGCGCCGGCAAAATTTCCAGAGGAGGAAATGGCGGCGCCGCGCTTTTTTTGCTCGGGAGTCAGCCGGTTTAGAATGGTGAAGGCCGCACGCGATTTGTACGAACCGGTGACTTGCAGGTTTTCGGCCTTGAGATAAAGCGAACAGGTAACTTCCTTCGAGAGTTCTTCGGAAAACAAGAGCGGGGTTCGGACAATCTCTGGCGGTAGTTGTTTTCCGGCAGCTTGGATGTCTTTCAGCGTGATCATTTCATTTTGCCCTTTTCAAAATTCAATTATGACTGCGCTATTTTAGCGATTGCAGAGGAGATTGTCAAATAGTATAGTATGTTGAATGATGTGGGGGCGCGGAATAGTCATACCCGAACCACCCCTAAATCCCCTCCTTTGCAAGGAGGGGACTTTTCTCACACGGGCCTTACAAGAAGCCATTCACAATTCACAACTATCACGAGCATTGTCAAGTGCCGATTGTGAATTGCCAATTGTCAATCATCGATCATCGATTCAATTTGGGTGCCCACCCGTTCTCGGACAGCCCCTAAATTCACTTTGCTTAAGGAGGGGTTAGGGGGAGGCCTTTAGCGCAGCATTAAAACTCAAATTCAAACCCGAAGATTGGCAGCAGGGTCCATTGGTAGATTACATCCTGCTTGCCTCCGTTCGCGTTCCAGAAATACGTTGCGACATTTTTGCGATTGTAAGCATTCCAGATGCTGAAATAGAAAACTAAACTCGCCGCGCTGAAATGGAAACGGCGGTCGAAACGAATGTTCAATGAATGATATGCCGGGTAGCGTTCAGCGTTGACATGCCTTTCATCGAGCACGGTGCGACTGAGCTGCTGGGAGGCGGCAAGATCGAGCGGAGTGAACGGCGAGCCGCCGGCATAAATCCAACGCAGACTCATCTCCCATTTGCTGTTCGGTTTGTATCCGCCCTCGACGCTGAAAATCCAGCGATTGTCAAAGACGCGATTCCGCCAGACGCCATCACCGCCCCGGTAGCGACTGCGAAAATAACCGGCGCTGGCAAGACCGTAAAAATTCTGCGCGAGCTTTTTCTGCACCATCACCTCAATACCCCTCGCAAGTGCTTTGCCGTCGTCTCGCAGATTCTCATGATTCATGAAAAATCCATAGCGATAGAATAATTCATCAATGAGAAACAGCGTCATTTGCCCGGGATCGATGGGGAAGTGACGGTAGTCTTTTTGATAGATTTCCACTGTGAGTTTTGTGCTGTTGGTCAGCAAGTGACTGAATCCGACAACATAGTGCACTGCCACCGGATCCTGCAGATTTCGATGAGCGGAATTTTGTGACAGCAACAGCAAGGGCAGATTCTGATAAAACAAACCGCTTGAACCGCTCAGCGTGGTGCGATCTGTCAATTGATAAGAAACAGCAAAACGCGGCGAGAGGTGCAGGCGATCATTCAACGAAAGATAATCGGCCCGCAAACCGAGGCTGGTCGTGAGGGCGGCGGTCGGTTTGAAAGCATAGTTCACGAAACCGCCCAATTTGTTGGCAGTGATGCGATCATGTAGCATAAACTGCGGAACCGTTTGTCCGAAGGCGTCGGTGTACTCGGCGTAAGCATTGTCGTAGTTGCTGATGAGCTGCCTCGCCTCGACTCCGAAATCGACACTATTCCTGGTATTCAACCGAAAGCTGTTCACATTGCGCAGCTTCAGTGCGCGCTCGTGCGATCGGTTTCTAAAGAGAAAAAGATCGGTCGCCGTATCGTTGAAGTCTTCTTCGAACTTCGTGGCCGTGTACGAAATTGAGGTATTTGAGTAACCGCCATGATTCCATAAAGCCCGCCAGTTCATGCCGTAGGTTTGCTCGATGATATCCTGGTTGCCGTAAACCAGCATGTCGTTTTCAACCGCGGCCTCGTGATCCGGATTGTTGTGATCGTCTCCGATTACCCCAAGCAGAATGAGTTTGTGGCGGTCGTTGAGGTCAAAGGCTACCTTGCCCTGAATGTCGCCGTAGCGCGGGGCAACACTGGTGCCCACGTCGATGGCGTCCACCAGCAGATCGAGATAACTGCGCCGGGCCGAAAACAGCCACGAGCCGCGCTGAGCGAACAGCGGACCCTCGGCCACCCCGCCGAAGCCCGCGAAGTTCAAATCCAACTGGCCGTCGAATTCGTCACGATTGCCTTCGCGAAATGACAGCTCCATGATTGACGACAGCTTATCGCCGTAGATCGCTGAAAAGCCACCGGTGTAAAAATTCACGTCACGGATGAAGTCCACGTTTACCAATCCGATCGGCCCGCCTGACGCACCTTGCGTCGGAAAGTGATTGATGTTGGGAATTTCGATGTTGTCGATGTAGAAAGCGTTTTCGATCGGGCTGCCGCCACGCACGATGAGATGATTGCTCTGGTCATTGACTTTGGCAAGACTCGGCAATCCCATGATGATGCGGCTGACATCGCCAGCCGAACCCGGTGCGCGGCGAATTTCCTCGTAAGAAAAATTGCTGAGACTCGTGGGCTGGTCTTCCGCATTCGAGAAATATCCGCCGGACACCACCACCTGATCCATTGCAATCGCCGAGATCCTCATGGCCGCCTCCACAAATGTAGTGCGTTTCGGCCGCACGACTACGTCTGTCTTCACCAGCGGCTCGTAGCCGATGTAACTGAATTGCAGGGCGTAGCTGCCAACGGGGATATTCTCGATCATGAACGAGCCGGCTTCGTCAGTCGCGTCCCCCAGGGTCGTCCCGCTGAGCGCTACGTTGACCCCGAGCAGCGGCGATTGGGTCTCGTTGTCGACGACGTTGCCTTTGATGGTACCCGTGTGCACGGCATTTTGAGAAAGCGCGAACCGGCAGAACGCCAGCGTGATAATTAGAGCGAACGATTTCGGGTGTCGAAGCATATTTTATCTCCTCTTGCTTGTCACAGATTTCGAAAGTACGGAGAGAAAATACGAATGCGATCGTGGCAAAGCGCTCAATCCCAACGGCTTGGACATGTTATTGTACCGCAAACCTCTGGTTTGCAGCAGTGTAACACAACATTAATGTTGTGTTACACACGATTCAAAGGGGAGCCTTGAGTTTACAAAGTTGTCTCGCAGGTTACATGAAGAGTTAACCATTCACAATTGGCAATTCACCATTGACAATTCTTCTGGGAAGGTGTGAATGGTAAATGGTGAATGGTGAATTGTCAATTGTCAATGCCAATCATCAAAACATTAAGGTTAAGTGCTTTCAGACCCAGCGGCTCAGGCCGCTGTTCGGCGATACTCGGAAGGGGTCAAGCCGGTGTGCTTTTTGAAGGTGGCATTAAACGACGATTTCGAGTTGAAACCGGCGTCGAGGGCGATGGCCAACAACGTTAGATGTTGTTTCGAGGGCTCCGTGAGATCGCGTTTTACTTTTTCGACGCGATAGCCGTTGACAAAATCAAAGAAATTCTGTTGGAGTTGAGTATTGATCACCTCGGACAAATTGTGAGGCGAAATCGCCAACATCTCGGACAATTGATAGAGAGTCAATTCGCTGTCGGTGAATGGCTGTTTGTCCTGCATGAGGCTCAACAACGCTTCCAAATATTTTTTGGCGCGTGCAGTGGTCAATCCGGACTTTTCATATTTCTTGGATGACGTCGGTGCCTCGAGCCTCTCTTCGACATTCTCCAGCACCTCAGGTAACCGGCTCATTGAATGGAGCAATACCGGTTCCGAAAAAATTTCGGACTTCACCAGCCCAATGTAGCCCATGACGTAAACATAAATCGCGGCCATCAGCGAAGGAATGTTGAAATTGTCGAACGGCGGCATGCCCGCCAACAAAAAGGCGTTTTCGATCAGAAATATTATCCACGCCGCAAATGCCGTGTAGGTGATGTTACGCAGCCAATCGAGCCGAACTTTTTCTGTGGTGGAAAAAATATCCTTGATGACGCTGGCGTAGCGGTTGAGAATCAAAATCGTGACGATGAGATAGGCCAGGCTCTGGAAGGTGATGACCCAATTGAAGAGAATGAATCGCAGCGGCATGTGCTCAAAACTGAAATTTTGAATGAGCGAACTCAGCTCTGCAACCGATTTACTAAAATCGGTAATCGCATAAATTTTGTAAAGAACGAAGGGTAGAAAATGCAGCCATTCGACTCTTCGAAATTTCTTCGATCCGCGAATGAGGTGGCTGGCGTACAAATAATGCAGCGGCCCGTGTAAAAACGGCAGCCCATCCAGCACGAAACGAACATGAGGGTAATGGCTATAGACGCCGACTTCCCAAAAGACGAGGTTGAGCAGGATCAAAGAATAGAGCAGCATCAGCGCGGCGAGGAAGCGATTGGCGAACAGGCGGCGGTGCTTATGAAAAATCAGCGCCGAGAGAAACAGTCCCTGCGCGGCGCCGAGCAACAACAGGGTGTTGACGAGATCGAAGGTCATCGCACGGTCAGCAAATCCGCGGCAACTGTTCGCCGCTCAGCATGTCGATGATGCGGCGGGCGCCGATCTTGCTTTTCATGGTAAGCAGTTTTGAGGGGTCGGCCGTGACGGCGCCAATCACTGCTCCGGCGCAGCCAAGAGGATGGGATTGCATGATTCGGAGAGCCGGTTCGGAATCGTCTGCCGGCACAAACGCCACAAAGCGGCCCTCGTTGGCGACATACAACGGATCCAGCCCCAGCATTTCGCACGCGCCCTGTACCTGTTCCAAAACCGGGATGTCTGCTTCCCTGATCTCAATGGCCAGACTCGAAGCCTCCGCAAGTTCAACCAACGCGCTGGCGAGGCCGCCGCGGGTGAGATCGCGCATGCAATGAATGTGAATGCCGCCGCGCAAAAGCTGCTGCACCAACCCGGCCAGCGGCGCAGAGTCGCTTTCGATGGTGGTCTCGAAAGCCAGTCCTTCACGCTCCGCCATGATGGCGATGCCGTGGCGCCCCAGGTCGCCGCTGAGTAAAATCACATCCCCAGTCTGAATGCTTTTGGGCGAAATGGTGAGCTCGTGTTCGATGATCCCCATCCCGGCGGTGTTGATGAAAATGCCATCGCCTTTGCCTTTATCGACGACCTTGGTGTCGCCGGTCACGATTTGCACACCGGCGGCGTCCGCGGCGCTCTTCATCGATTGTACGATGCGCCACAAAGTCTCCATCGCTAATCCTTCTTCGATGATGAAACCAGCGCTGAGGTATAGCGGTCGGGCGCCGCACATGGCGAGATCGTTAACGGTGCCGTGTACCGCCAGGCTGCCGATGTCGCCGCCGGGGAAAAAGAGCGGGTTGACAACGTAGGAGTCGGTGGTAAAGGCCAGTCGTTCACCAGGCAATTGCAAAATGGCGCCGTCGTGCCGCGCTTCCAAAATCTCATTTTTAAATGCGTGCACAAACATGGATTCGATAAGCTGATGCATGAGCTTGCCCCCGCCGCCGTGGGCCAGGGTGACGGCCGGGTAGCGATCAATAGGGATCGGGCAGGAAAGTGAGAATTGTTCCATTATCTTGTCGAACTTGCATTATTCATAAGCTTTAAGAAAGAACTCTATTCTATTTCCCTCTCCGCTCAACGTTAAGACGATTAAAGAGGTTGAAATTAAGCAGCGGCGGTGTTTTTCGCAGTAAGGCCTGTTCGGCGAAGCGCACATCCTCCACCGAAACCACCGCTAGCGGATTGAAGCGGCGGATGCCATCGAGCAGGTGCTCGATGTCTTTCCGTTTGATAATCGTAAAGATAACTTTCACCGGTCCCATGGCGCCCTGCCCATCTAACGAGGTAACGCCGTAGCCCTCGACCTTTAAGTACGAGATCAACTCACTGGCGTCGCGGCGGGTGATGATTCGAACGATTTGCATGCCGATGGCCATTTTGTTTTCAATGTGCATGCCGACGTACACGCCCGTGGCATAGCCGCCAGCATATCCCAAATAGCAGGCGATGTTCTTGAGATTTTGAATAATGAGCGTAATGGCCAGCAGCCACACCAGCACCTCAAAAAAACCCAGAACGGCCGCGTGCTTCCGTTTACCACGCATCACCAGAATGATCCTCACCGTGCTGATGGAAACGTCGCACACTCTCATGCAGAAAATCAGCGCGGGCAGAATCACCCATGAAAACATTGTTGGTCCTGTCAGTACCTCAAACACCTCGATATCGTCTCGCGTTATCCAAAAGTCGCCGCTGAAAATAAACATTCTGCGCGTCAGGTTCAAGCCCCAATTTGGCAATACCCAGCTGCAATTTTGGACCGGTGAGTTGTCAAAATTTCTGGCAATCTAATCATTTGTCGGATAATCTTTGAATCCGGCAATTCGGAATTCCGCCCATAATAAGACCATAAATACTAAAAAAATTTCGTTTTAACACGAAAAGAATTCGGTGGCACAGCGTTTGTAAAATGGCAGGCCGAAGCTTTCGAAAACTCCGCGATCAATTAGTGTTCAAACTCCGCGGCGGTCGTATGACTCGGAGTTCTTTTTATGATTGAACTTAGTTGCTTCAGCTTTTATATTGTTTTGGATTTTACTCTGAGGTGAAACAGAATGACACTAGATAAATTAACCCTGAAAGCCCAGGAAGCCGTGGCACAGGCGCAGCAGGTTGCTGCGGAGAGCGGGCATCCGCAGATTGAAGTCGAGCATTTGCTGAAATCGTTGTTGGAAGATTCCGAGGGCGTGCCGTCCGCGATTTTGAAAAAGTTGGGCGCGAACATCGGGCTTGTTCTCAGTCGTTTGAGCGATGACATTCAGAAGATACCACGGGTTTCCGGCCCGGGCGCGGTGGGACAGGTTTACATCTCCAATCGCATGAACCAGCTTCTCAATTCTGCCATGCAGGAGATGCGCCAGCTCAAAGACGAATACGTCAGCACCGAACATCTGTTGTTGGCCATCGCCGACGAAAAGGGCGGCGCTTCTGCAAATATCTTAAAGCAGCAGGGCGTCACCAAAGATAGTATCTACAAAGCCCTCAAAGAAATCCGTGGCAGCCAGCGCGTGGTGGATCAAAATCCGGAAGGGAAATATCAAGCGTTGGAGCGTTACGGCCGAGATGTTACGGATTTAGCACGGCGCGGCAAACTCGACCCGGTGATTGGTCGCGACGAAGAAATTCGCCGGGCGCTGCAAGTGTTGTCGCGGCGCACCAAAAACAACCCGGTGCTGGTGGGTGATCCGGGTGTCGGCAAAACTGCAATTGTAGAAGGAATTGCCCAGCGCGTCGCCAACGGCGACGTACCGGAGTCGCTGAAAAATAAACGGGTGGTACAGTTGGAGATGGCGTCGCTGATCGCCGGGGCGAAGTACCGCGGCGAATTTGAAGAGCGATTGAAAGCGGTGCTGAAAGAAATCGAGCAGGCCGAGGGGCAGGTCATTTTGTTTATCGACGAATTGCACACCATGGTGGGCGCCGGTGCCGCAGAAGGCGCGGTGGACGCCGCCAACATGCTCAAACCGATGCTGGCGCGCGGCGAGCTGCGGATGATCGGCGCGACGACACTCGACGAATATCGCAAGTACATCGAAAAGGACAAAGCGCTGGAGCGACGTTTCCAGCCGGTGCTGGTGGAGGAGCCTTCCCTCGAAGACACGATTTCGATTTTGCGCGGATTGAAAGAACGCTACGAGGTGCACCACGGGGTGCGCATCGCCGACGGCGCGATTGTCGCAGCGGCCACACTTTCTCATCGTTACATCTCCGAACGCTTTTTGCCGGACAAAGCCATCGACCTCATCGACGAGGCGGCAGCGAAACTGCGCACGGAGATCGACTCGATGCCGGAAGAGATCGATGAAATCGAGCGCCGCATCAAGCAATTGGAGATCGAACAGGTGGCGTTGAAGAAGGAAAAGGATGCCGCTTCGAAAGAGCGGTTGGCAAAGCTGAAAATCGAACTCAGCAATTTAAAGGAAGACTCTGCACAGCTCAAGGCGCGGTGGCAAATGGAGAAAGATACGATCAAGCAAATCCACGCCGTGAAAGAGCAGATTGAAGCGACGAAAGCGGCCGCTGAAAAAACGGAGCGCGAGGGTGATTACAACAAAACCGCCGAGCTGCGCTACGGCAGATTGGTTGAGTTGGATAAACAGCTGAAGATTTTGAACGACAAACTTACCGAGCTGCACAAAGGCGGAGCGTTGTTGAAAGAGGAGGTCACCGAAGAGGACATCGCTGAAATTGTCGCGCGCTGGACGGGCATTCCGGTTTCGCGCATGTTGGAGACAGAGCGCGAGAAGATTTTGAAAATGGCGGACCGCCTGCGCGAGCGGGTCGTGGGCCAGGACGAAGCCATCGCCGCGGTGGCGTTTGCGGTGCGGCGGGCGAGGGCCGGACTCAGTGAGGAGAACCGGCCCATCGGCTCGTTCATTTTTCTGGGCCCGACCGGCGTTGGCAAAACCGAATTGGCGCGGGCGCTGGCGGAATTCATGTTCGATGATGAGAACGCCATGGTGCGGCTCGATATGTCGGAATACATGGAGCAGTTCAACGTCTCGCGGTTGATTGGCGCGCCCCCCGGTTACGTCGGCTACGAAGAAGGCGGGCAACTCACAGAGGCGGTTCGTCGCCGGCCGTACTCGGTGATTCTGCTGGATGAAATCGAGAAGGCCCACCCGGAGGTGTTCAACATTTTGCTGCAAGTTCTCGACGAAGGCCGGCTCACCGACAGCAAGGGCCACGTCGTCAACTTCAAAAATACCGTCATCATCATGACGTCGAACTTAGGGGCGGAAATGATTATGGAGCGGTTCGGAGCCATC
>DASWHH010000012.1:0-4271 GCA_036398295.1 bacterium | reverse complement strand
TCCGGGTGATCAAAGCCGATGTCGTATAACTCGCCACGGTAGCTTGCTTCCGGCAGCATTTTGTCGTGATAGATCTCCGCCCATTTTTTCCAAATTACCTCACGCTCCGGCGTCAAATCTACTTTCGATTTCTTTTTGGCGCCAATCGGCCAGGTGAATTTCGTGCCAATGATGGCGCCGATTCCGACCGCTGAAGCGAAGTCATCGCCACCGTCGCTGAGCTCAACGTGGTCGCCGTAATAGGCCGCGTTTCGTCCCATCAATGCCTTGAGGGTTTTGCCTTTCAGGCGAATTTGCCACGAGCTTTCCGGATCGGATGAGACCGACTGGTTCATGTAAGGCATGGTAAAAAACGAAAACGCCGTGCCGCACGGACAGATTTGAATCACCGCATCGGGGTAGATGCTGTGCGCGGTTTCGAAAATCACCTTGAAAAACTCCGGTACCTTCTCCACGGCTTCTTCCGGATAAGCATGATTATGTGCGGGGTTATAACACGGGGGCGCGCCGTTCAAATGCTGGCCGTCAATCTTCAGCGCTTTGAATCCCCAGGTTTGGAAAAATTTCGTGACGAGATTTTTGGTGTATTCCTGAACGGGTGGATAAGCCGGGCAGAGATAGTAGGAATCCCACCAACTGATATCTTGCGTAGAGCCATCGGCATTGAGCAGCAAGAAATCCGGATGCTGTTTGATCAAATCTGTGCCGGGATCGACCGCCAGCGGGGCCCACCACAGTTTAGCTTTCAGGCCTTGCCCTTCGATGCGTTGGACGAAATCGATCATGTCCTGGTCGCCGCGCGGGAACTTCTTGGGATGCAAATACCAATCGCCTTCTGCCGTCTGCCAACCGTCATCGAGCGTCGCCCACCGATAGCCGACCTCCCTCGCCTTCGGTAGCGTATTCACCACTTGATCCATGGTGAAGTCACGCTGGTAGCCCCAGGCGCACCATTCCGGCTCGTAAACTGCATCGCCCAGTTTTGGAAATTGAACGCCCTTTTTGATCATGATGTCGCGGTAATCCACCAGCGTTTGAAAGTAATCGCGCTGATGAACAGCAACGAATGTTTCAAATGTGGTAAAGTTTTCGCCCGGCTTGAGGGTTTTGTTTGACTTGAACTGAACGGCAAGGTTGGCGGATGTGGAATCCGGCATGTTCACCGGCAACGAGACTAACTTCGGCACGAGTTCAAAATGGCCGACACCGATACCCACATCCTTGCCCCAGACATCGACGACCGGCGTGCCACCGCCGTAATCGCTGGCGTTCATGCCCATGTAATTGTCCTGCGAGAAGCCGGCCTGCAACGGCAGCACCCAGTCCGCCCGTGATTCATACGAGCCGCTTTGATAGGACCAGAAGGGCGGTTCCTTTTCTGTCGGGGACGGGGTCGGAATGACGTAATGATGGTTCTTCCAACTGTCGATGACGACCTCTGCGCCGCCAGTATTGGTATATTTCACCTGGTATACGGCCGACCTCGGGAAGTCGTCATAGATTCGTATGTCGACTTCTTTGCGTAACGTGGGAAGGTTGCCGACAATAGTGTACTGTTTGCCGGCGCCAATCTTGTCGGTTATGTTTTGTGAAGATTGCTCCACAAATGCAAAATCCGTGACGAGCTGGCCGTTTACGGTAACGACTTCCGAGGGCGAAAAGTCACCCAATGGAATCATCTTGCCGCCAAACCTGGCGGCCACTTTGCTATGCAGCGAATCATCAAAAAGAATCGCGATATTCGCTCCCTCCACTTTTGCGGAAGAACCTGGCACAGACTGGCACGAATAAAAGAGCAAAATCGTCAGCAGGAATGCGAAGAGGCACCAGCACAATTTCTTAATCATTTTTTCTTTCCTCCAGTTTTTTTCGAACAGCCGAATTCAATCGGGCCAATAATCAATTATTTTTCCGACAGCGGCACCCTCGCCCAATTTGCACTTGTAGGTCGCCTGCAATTGCAGAACGGGCTCGATGTCCCCCCAACCTGAGATAGTGAGATCGCTTTTTGAAAAGATCTGCAGCGAAAGCTCAAGCGGCTGGCCTGCCCGTAGGATTCCGGTGGCCGGCGCCATTTTAAAATGCCCGGACGATTCGTTCGTTAAAGAAATCTCGAATTCAATATCCCCGGCAGCCGGACGCAGTTGCAGAGAAACAGTCTTCTCGGCGGGTTGAGAAAAGAGCGGCACTGTCGTCACCGAGCCGGAAATGGCGCTGGCAAACATGGCGTACACGTCCATGACTTCTTGAGGCCGCACCAACGACAGGTAGTCGGCGTCGAGTTGTTCATCATGTTTTATGAAGGCAAATTGATCCAGCAAAGACCCATCATTTCGATACGCGCGGTACCGCAGCGTGTCCTCCTGCACTTGCACATAAACGAAATGATTGACCGACTCCGTCACGGCCAGAAATGGATGCGCGACCGCGTCATACAAACCGGCGCCGGCGCCAGCGGTTGTAACATACGTGACCGGCCGGCTCTGCGGAGACGATGTGGGGCACATCGGAAAAAAGCGTTCATAAAGGTGGGAATGTCCCGCGAATACTATGTCAATTTTATGCTTTTGAAAAAGTGCCGGCCAGGCCTCGCTTCCCCAGTTGGAACGATGCCCACCGGTGTTGTAACAGGGTCGATGCATGTAGACGAATTTCCACTTGGCGTGGGCATTTGCTAGGTCTTCCTCAAACCACTCGATCATTTTCTTATTGTTGGGATGGCGATAATCCAGCGCGACGAAATGAGCCGGCCCGTAGTCGAAGGAAAACCAGAGCTCATTTACAGGGAGACCTGGGTAGAGAAAGTACCGGAATAGTTCGCCGTTATCGCCATCCCCTTCATGATCGCCCAAACAGGACAGCAGTGGAATATGATCGATGATTGCCGATGCAGCCGAAAAATAGAACGCCTGCCACTGCTCGAAATCGCCGCCGTTTTCAACCAGATCGCCGTTGCTGATGATCAGGTCCGGACTCACTTGATTGACCCGCTCGGCTACCAGCCGAAAAATGTCCGGGTTGGAACGGCTGTCGCCCATCGCCACAAAACTCATTGGGGTCAGGTCGTTCATAGCGGTTCGAAAATGACTGGTGAGAGTGTTGGTGTTGGCGCCGAGTTTCACCTCGTAGAGATACTCAGAACCCGACTGCAAATTCAGGAGCCTCGTTTCATACAGATAGAATCCATTTTTCTCGCTGATCAGTTGTGCCGATTGTGATTGCCATTCCCGACCATCCTCGCGCCAGTAGACAGACCCGTCGGCCAGTTTGTCGGTCTCCCAGCGAATGGTCATTGAACTTCTGCCCGGATCAGCCAAATAAGGCCCGTTGGTGATGGTTTGAGTTAGTAGGCGGCTGGGGACGAAAAGGCCAACAAAGCAAAGAGTCGCTATCGCCGGTTTTCGGGTCATCTAATTTTTCCAGGCAGCAGAAAAAACCCTTTGTGCATTCAAACGGTAAATTTTGTTGACAACGGTTTTCGGCAACGCCAGTCCTTGAAAGGACTCATCCAGCTCCGGCACGCTCATAATTGAATCGGTATTCAGGTATTTCCAATCGTCCAGCCATTTTGCGTGCACTTCCGTTTTGAATTCCTCCGGATTGGCATCCGGCGCTTGCGTCAGATCGGTGGCGTACAAAATGCGATCCTGATATTTGCTAAAAAAAAGGCGTACCTTTTCACGATCACGACTCGATTGATACTGCACCTGTCCCATTCTTGCCGCCAGATCGGCGGTGGCGTTCGGGAAGCGATCCAAAAATTTGGCGATCTCGTCCACACTCCATTCGAGGCTGGCGAGATGGGCGCCCATGAAGTGAATTTCGCGATTTTTTTCCAACATGCGGTCGCGCGCGGCCATTTGATCTTCATACGAAGGCATTTCCGGATGTACGAACATGTGATACTGCGGATGATTTTCGAAATAGCCCTTATCATTATTCACCGTCATTTCTGCGATGGGCAGCCAGCAATTTTTTGGCTCACCCTGGTGCCCGATCAGCACTTTCTGTTGTTGGCGGATGGGATCGAAGACGGCGTCAAACTTTGGATCGTCGATCATCACCAATTTGCCGTCGCTGGCCCGAAACTCCATGCCGATATTTTTCCAGACTTTCACCGCCACCGCTCCCTTGGCGAACGAATCGTCTAACCGTCTCATGACTTTTTCCTGCCAGTCCGGTTCGTCCCAACCGGCCATGGAAAAAGTCGAGGCAAACGCGATGAGGTCCGGGTGATTTTGCTTATGGGTGAGGGCGCAACTCTGTTGATC
>DASWHH010000011.1:0-4215 GCA_036398295.1 bacterium | reverse complement strand
CGTATTCCACTATTTCCCTGCCCAGTTCGCATTGCTCGACGTATGAGTAGAACTACCGGTTCATCAGGTCTCACAAGGGTAACATCCATCAATGAAAGTATATCTTGGTATTTGGAGAGCTTACTTAAAATCCTCTGGACTTGTTTATAAACCTCTTTGGGACCATTCGCCCCAACCCTACTCTCAGCGATGACAAGCTTCCATGCCTGAACGTCCGGAAAATAAAACCAGAATGCGGCCGCAGGTCTAAGTCCTGCCTTGTCAAGCTCATGGACCAATACCTTGCCGGCTTCAATTAATTCATTTGTGAGAGTAGTTACTACCATCGCTGTTTTATCCACCCTAAGACGCCATTCGTTCGTATCGTACAAGCAGTAAAAAGATTTCGTGCTTGTGGTTCTGTTATTCCGAGCTCATACCGCGCTTCTTCAGACCAGTCCTTCACAACTGCCCAATTAAGTTCAAGCGCGGGACTTGATTTCAAGTCCTTTTGCAATTCCTGCTCTAGCCCAGCGATTTTCACAAGTTTTTCAAAATCATGAGTAAAGGCTTCGATAGCCAATTTTTTATCTGGAAAATCAAAGCGTTGAACCTGTTTCGCCACACAGGCCTTCAATGCACATTCAACCGCATATCCAATGAGATAGTAAGCGCCACTCCACTGCTCAGCTTTCAATAACGCGGCAGCTTCACGTTGACGCAAAATAGAAAGCTTATGCAACATATCCCTGTTCATTGCTTTTTATTTCGAAATTCGGATAGCCATTTAATTCCCTATTATTTAACGTAACTTTCACGAACTGGTAAATTTCATGATGCACTTCGTCAATCGGCCGGGCGCCGTCAATGACTTTAAAACGCTGCGCTTCGGCACGCGCTAACTTCAAATACCCATCGCGAACTTTATGGTGGAAACTCAAATCTTCCTTTTCGAGTCGATCCATTTCGGTGTTGCTCACCTTTTTTCTTTCCAAAGCAACTTGCGGTTCCAGATCAATCAAAAACGTCACATCGGGAACGACGTTTTGAATCACAAACGTATGCAATTTTTGAATAAAATCCAAGTCAATTTCTCGGCCATAGCCTTGATATGCCGTGGTGGAATCGAAATAACGATCACAGATGACAATTTTGCCTTTTTCCAAATTGGGAATGAGGCATTCGCGAACGATTTGTGCCCGGGCGGCCGAATAAAGCAAGACTTCAGTTTCAGCGGTCATACCGTGATGGCGCGTGTCCAACAAAAGGTCGCGGATTTTTTCAGGAATCTCGGCGCCACCGGGTTCCCGCACAAAAAAAACCGGCAGCTGCAATTCCGCCAGTTTCTCCGTCAACAGTTTTGCCTGCAGGGATTTGCCGGAGAAGTCGATGCCTTCGAATGTAATCAGGAAGCCAGCCATAAGGCTATCAGCTTTCCTGCCTGCGGCAGGCAGGCAGCGGTCAGCAAGCAGCTCTCAACCTTGCGAAGGTTCGAAACCTTCGCAAGGTTTATTACGAGTTTAAAAATTAACAAATTTCCACTTCTCGCTTTTAAAACGCCAGAAATTGATCACCGTTCGCAGTAGTTCATCACCGAAATGAACGAGCCACAACGCCATCAATGAAAACTGGAAAACGAATACCAGCATCCAGTTTAACCCGATCTCCAGCACCAACACGCAGCCGATGGTCAGCCACATCAGCCACTTGAGATCGCCGGCGCCGCGCAGGTTGCCGATGAGCACACCATCGATGGCTTTAGGAATCTGCACCATCGCAAACACCGTAAGCACTCGTGCGCCCATGTTGACTACATCCGGGTCGTAGGTGAAGAGCGTCACCAATTGCTCGGAAAACAGCTCGATTACGATAAAGACAAAGCCGGCAAAAACCGCAACTACAATGATCGCGGTGTAAGCGGTCTTCTGGGCCGCTGTGCGATCGTCGGCGCCTAAATTTTTGCCAACCAAGGTCATAGCGCCAATTCCGAACCCCATGTAGAACATCGACAGAATCGCCTGTATGCGCAGAAAGACCTGATGAGTTGCCAGAACCTCGATGCCAAGCACCGCCGCATAACCCGTCACGACCAATTGCCCAAACGCCCATACTAACTGTTCGATGGTGGTGGGCAGACCGGCGTTAAACAGCCGCTTGAACGTTTTTATGTTGGGCGTGGTCAACTCACGGAAAGAGAGGAATAGCACCGACTTGCGACTGCGCAACAGGTACAATGTGGCAAAAAATCCCAGCGAATGCGCTGTACCCATCGCCATGGCCGCGCCCCGGACCTCAAGTCTGGGGAAACCAAACAGGCCAAAAATGAAAATCGGCGCTAAAATCAAATTCAAGGTGTTGACCGAAAGATTGATCATCATGGCATAACGGGTGTCACCAGCGCCGCGCAAAATACCCAACGCCACGAAATTCGTGAGCACCAACGGCGCAAACAACGCCACAGTTTTCAGGTAGATAATTCCGGCTTCGCGGGCGGCCGACATGCCTCCCTCGCGGATGAGCTTGAACGCATGGGTTGCGCCAAAGTACCAGCCCAAAGCAATGAGCAACGATAAAATGATCCCCAGCATCAACGCCTGGCCCAGGATGTGGTTCGCTTCCCAGTAATTTTTGGCGCCCAAATAGCGGTTGATGATCACGGAACTGCCGACGATAAATGTCAACAACACGGTCAACACCACGATGATCATTTGAACCGCCATCCCGACGCCGCCAAACGCCGCCGCACTGATTTTACCAATCATGATGGCTTCGATGGTCCACATGAACGTCTGGGACGACAGATCGATTACCGCCGGCAGGGAGGTCTTGAGAATGCTCTTGAGTGGAGACTTTTCAGACAATCGCCGCCAATTCCTCTTTAATTACCAACTCCGCAAGTTGAACAATTACAACCAGATATTCGGTTCATCAATCGTAGTATTCCAAACCCAGGTGGGTGATCAAGTCCTCGCCTTTCAGATGACGCAGGGTGTTTTTAAGTTTCATCAACTGAATGAACAAATCGTGCTCCGGGTAAACATTTGCAGCGGTCAGGGGGCTTTTGAAATAAAAAGACAGCCACTCTTGAACTCCCTTCAAGCCAGCGCGGGACGCCAGATCGAGGAACAGCACCAGGTCCAGTACGATCGGCGCCGCGAGAATGCTGTCTCGGCAGAGGAAATCTACCTTAATTTGCATGGGATAGCCCAGCCAGCCAAAAATGTCGATGTTGTCCCAGCCTTCCTTGTTGTCACCGCGCGGGGGATAGTAGTTGATGCGCACTTTGTGAAACATATTGCCATACAGCTCCGGGTACAGATTCGGCTGTAAAATATATTCGAGCACGCCGAGCTTGCTCACCTCCTTAGTTTTGAACGACTCCGGATCGTCCAGAACCTCACCGTCGCGGTTGCCGAGAATGTTGGTAGAGAACCAGCCGGAAAGACCGAGATAACGGGCTTTGAGTCCGGGCGCTAGAATGGTTTTCATCAGCGTTTGGCCGGTTTTGAAATCCTTGCCGGCAATCGGCACGCCGTTCTTTTTGGCGAACTCAATCATTGCCGGAAAATCTACCGACAAATTAGGCGCGCCGTTGGCATAGGGCACGCCTTCGGCGATGGCGGCGTAGGCATAGAGCATGCTGGGCGCAATTGCCGGGTGGTTGTCCTTCATGGCCTTTTCAAACGCCCCGAGATCGTTGTAAACCGATTCTTCCGGTTTCATGTAGATTTCCGTGCTGCCGCACCAAACCATGGCCATACGCTCGAGTTTGTGCTCGCGTTTGAAATTCTGAATGTCCTGGCGAATCTGTTCCATCCACTCCCATTTGTTGGCGCCGGTCTTCACGTTTTCGCCGGTCAACTTTTTGACGTATTTCTGATCGAATGCCGCTTTCCAGGGACGAACGGCCTGCAACTCCGGCTTGATTTGATCGAGTAACGTTTTCTCCAGAACCCCTGCGTTGGCGGCCGATTCGTAGCAATTTTCATTGAAAATATCCCAACCGCCGAAAACCAGATCGTTCAACCCGGCGAGCGGAACAAAGTCCTTCACTTTGGGAACCCGATTTTCCGTGCGCTTGCCCAGACGAATGGTGCCCATCTGGGTGAGGGAACCAAACGGTTTGGCGATACCCTGGCGAACGGCTTCGACGCCGGCTATAAAAGTCGTGCTCACGGCACCCATACCCGGCAGCAATACCCCCAATTTACCTTTCGGTTCAGCAATCTTGATCGG
>DASWHH010000010.1:0-3023 GCA_036398295.1 bacterium | reverse complement strand
TTTTTTTGAGTTAACAAAATAAATTTTAAAGCCTGACATTTTTGTGCACCTGAGCGCGTGCTGGTTTCCTCAAATATCTTTAGACCGGAAACGGCTGTTCGCAATTGACAAGCATTGCCGCAGTGCGTCGCGTCAGGTGATAAAAGCCGTTAGGCATCCACATCAAAGGAGGAGTCGCAATGAAATCGAAGTTTCCCGGCGCCGTTCCAGAGATACCTGTGAGAGATATCAATGAGGCGGCGGCTTACTACGAAAGCAATCTCGGATTCACTGTGGATTGGGGTGGCGAGGAACTTGGACTTGCAGGAATCTCAAAGGGAAACTGCCGGATGTTTTTAGCGAACTCGGACTATCGAAAGGAATACGGCAACATTGGGCCAGTGTTGACTTGGCTGAATCTGGAAAGCAAAGAGGAAGTTGATGATCTGTACCGACTATGGAGCGCTAGCAAAGCAAAATTGATCTCCGCACCAGAGTCGAAGCCTTGGGGTTTGCACGAGTTCACCGCGGCAGATCCAGATGGCAATTTGTTCCGTGTCTTCCATGACTTCGCGACTCCAGAGCACGCCAAGAATGGCTAACACGGCAATGCGGCCGACTATCGGCGCATCAGTTTTCCTTAGCGAAAGGTTAATCTCACGAGGCTTGCGGCTGATCGCCAAGACGTTAGCCTGCTGGAAAGTTCACCGTGAATGAAAAGAGCCATAAGCCTGCTTTCGACCCGCAAGAACTCGAGCGGCTACTGATTGCCAGAGCCAATGCTGGCGACATTGACGGTATGGTCGCTCTGTTTGAGCCAAATGCCGTTCTAGCCATTGGCGGCGGCAAAGTCGCACGTGGCGCGGCGGAAATACGCGAGTTTTATTCCAACCTGCTGGCGAGCGGATTCGTGTTCCACGCTGGGGAGCAATACCCCGCAATTTTTAACGGTGAGTTTGCACTTACGTCAAGTCGCTACCCTAATGGCACCTTTAGTTCTGAGGTCGCTCGGCGGCAGGAAGACGGCGCGTGGCTCTGGGTCATCGATTACCCAACGATTGGCGAGTAGCTTGGTCATGCGGACGCAAGCTAACAATTCATTCAAGCCGAAGCCGCTTCGCGGCTCGGCTTAATTCAAGGGTTATTCACTGTTTGGAAGAATACTTAACCGTGTGCACGGTCTCACCCGCGTCAATGTTCAGCTGAGCCGTTTGCTCTCCCAGCATCTCCTGCCAGCAATGTATCGTGTAGGTTCCCGGCGGGATATCCGTTATTACAAATCGGCCCTCATCATCCGTCAGGGCATAGTAAGGATGATCGACGACGAAAATCCACGCGCCCATCCAGCCGTGCACGTCGCATTTGACGGAGATGGCCTCGGGCGTGGCGAAGCTGATGTCCATTTGCTTTTTGAACGCCGGCTGCGCCAGATTCATCGGCGGGTTTTTGGCGCTGAAGCTGTGGATGTTGTGGAGAATGCCATCGCTGTTGAGAATCTGAATCGGGGTATTGATCGGCGCGATCACCACGTGCGGCTGATATGCGCAAACCCGTTGATCCAAAACAAACTCCCCGCCCAGAGCACCCAGGGTTTTGCCGCCGGTCACTCCGGAAAGATAAACAACGGCATTCTTGATGCCGCCATTTTTGCCGACCGTCAGTCGCTCGTCCACGTGATCCATTTTCCCGCAAATGGCGGCGTCCTTCACAATAAGCAGTTTTTGCGGTGTCGGCGGTGTGCCATCAAAAACCACCTGGCCGCGCAGGATGCCTCCCAAACCAGCGGGCGCAGCTGCCTCCGAAGTTTGCGGTCGGATCGTCGCCGGGGGTGGGTCCTTGGCTTGCTCGACGGAATCGGTCTTTTGACAGGCCGCAAGAACAAACACACCCGCCGCGATTATTACCAATCTGCTTGCGAAGCTACAACACATTTGTGCCTCAAGGGTTACCGTGATATGGATACTGGATTAATAAATCAAGCAGTGGGATTTTGATTTTTCATTACTCCAACAGTCCACCACTTCATTACACCGCTTTTTTTATTGCGCGGGCATCGGTGCGCCAACCTGCGGCACGGGCAGCGGCGCCTGGTTGCTCACCGGTGGGATACTGCGCAAATAGGCCCAGAGTGCATTCAAATCGCTATCCGTCATCTGCCCTATGGCCTGCCATGGCATAGGAGGTAGAATCGGTCGGCCATTGGGTTGACCCTGGTGCTTGCCGGTGCGCATGGCTTGTGTGAAAGCTTCCGCGGTCCACTCGGCCATGCCCGTGCTGTCCGGCGTGAGATTGATGGCGAAGCTCACTCCCCAGGGCCCGGCCCAGGCGCTCAACATCGGGTTGGTGAGGGCAATGGCGTTGCGCTGCATGTCAGCAGGTGACCAGGTCGGATAGGGCTCGTTTGCCGGATGTCCGGATAACAAGCGGGTGCTATCGGGCAGAGGCTCGCCCTGGGGTCCAAAAATCTTGGGCGAATGGCAATCGTGACAGCCGCCGATAATGGCTAAGTATTTTCCATGAGCTACCGGATCGACGGTCTGCATTTGTTGCTGTTGTTGGCATCCGAACACCGTCAAAACGAGGGCGAGCAAGCCCAGAATCAAAATGTTTCGCATAAATCCTCCTCCTCTGTTTTTTGGAACATCACACACGGTTGTCGAACAAAATTGCGCGCCATATATAATAAAAATTGACTTGATTAGCAAGCAGATTTTGATGTCTAAACAAATAAAGTTTTGCTACATCAACAAGAAAATGCAAAGCTAACGAACGTAGCTCGACGAGAATTTGTCAAGTCCGGTTTGGTTGCCCCGACGGGTTGGGATGGGTGTTGAGGGAGGTAGAGATTATTTGTGCTTGGCCTCGATGGCGCGCGCCCGCTCTTTAACCTTTTCTGCTTCATCGAGGCGGCCGGCGCGTTTGTACAGGGTGCCCAAATTGCGCAGAACGAGAGCGACGCTCGGGTGGTTGGGCCCGTGTACCTTTTCGCGGATGGCCAGGGCGCGCAGGTACAACGGCTCGGCCTTCTCATACAGGCCCTGAGT
>DASWHH010000009.1:0-9740 GCA_036398295.1 bacterium | reverse complement strand
TTATCAATCGTTTTTGTCCAAGAATTGCTGCGGTGATTTCTCATTTTTTGGAGACGAAAGTATGAAGCTGTTATGGCTTGGAATCATCCCGATCTTATTTTCGATTTATTCAGCGACGGCGTGGTCTCAAGAAAATCCAGCCCCGTCGATGCCCCCTGAGACCGAAGGGACAGGGGCACCTTCGACCGAAGGTTCTGAATCCACGCCGGCCGAAAACAGCGCCGTCATGGCTTCGACCTCAACTCAGGAAACAAGTTATCCCGATCCCAATTTGGTTCCCTACGAAACCAAACGCAGCGTCGTGGTGCAGTTCTTTTCTATCCCGGCTAAACTCTGGCATCTGCTGTGGACACCCTTAGGCGCTACCGTGATCTGGGTGGAGCAAAATCGCATTCAGGAAAAAGCGCTCAACTTCTTTTTGAACGACGCTCGCACCGGCGGATTTTTCCCCCTCATCAGTCTCGGCGGCAACACCGGCGCCGGCGCCGGCCTCACACTTTTTCATTATAATTTGTTCAATCGCGGCAAACGCATCAACTTCAGTTTTCTTTACAGTAGCGAAGACAACAACACCGGCACCCTCGCCTACTCCGATTCGTCGTTGTTCGGCACCCATCTCTTTTTCAATCTGCTGGCGGAATATTTCAGCGACTCCGACGAAAATCTTTTCATCAGCTCGGCCCTACCGCCCGATCAACTGTTGGATTCATCCATAGGCGGAAACGACACCGACGTGGACGCCGACGAAACCAGTTACAAAACCAAGCAAGGCGGTTTTATGATCACCGCCGGATATGCCCTGGGTCGGCGCGTCGGTTGGGGCATGGTTGGCGGCATCAAGCGCGCGAAGGTCAACAGCGGCACCGGCCTTGGCGGCGACCGGTTCCCGGACGCCATTCCTGGCGGCGGCACCCACAGTCTATTTTCAATTGGTTCCGCGCTGACGCTGGATTTTCGCAACGGCTGGCCACGGACATTGTCGGGAACGCTGCTGCGATTCGGTTATCAATACAACCGCGAGTTGAACGGCAGCCAATTCGAATACAACCGCTACACCATCGAGATGAACCAATTCATTCCAATTCCGTTTTTGGCCAGCAATCGTCGGTTGGCGCTGCGCGGCATGTTCGAGAAACTCGACCGCTTGAACAACAAACAAATCCCTTTTTATGAATTAAGCCTGTTAGGCGATGCCGCCAATCTGCGCGGCTTCGATCAGAATCGCTTTCGCGGGCGCGGGATGCTACTCTTCAATCTCGAATATCGCTACCCGGTTTGGGACACATGGGACGCGGTGATTTTCGTGGACGAAGGCCAGGTGTACGACGACATCAACGACATCGATTTGGGACGATTCCATTTTGCTGCGGGGACGGGCCTGCGATTCATGTCGCCCACCGGTTTTGCCATGCGATTTGAGGTTGGCTTCAGCAGTGAAGCGGTGCGGGCATTGTTCCAGATCGCGCCGAATTATTAGCTTTTGGTCAGTAGTCACGCGCAACTGACTACTGACCAATGACAAATGACCAGTGACTTCTGGAAAATAGAGGATAACTATGAAGAAAGCCATTTTACTTATTTACTGCATCATCTGCTTAGTAGTCGTCTCCTGTGCCGGTGGGAAGAGATTTTCCCTCGCGCCCATCAAAACAGTTGACCCCGACAACGCCAACATCCCCGAGCCCAAGGCAAAAGAAGAAAACCAGATCTGGGACATCGTAGACATGACCTTTTTTTACCAGCTCGAAAAAGTACTGGACCTGAACTGGACGCTGCGGAAAGTCGGGAAAGGCCTGCAAGTCGCCAAGGGCCGCGGTGCGGATAACGTCAACGCGCTGGATGAAACGCCGAACTCCAGTTGGTATACCAATCGTCATTTCCACAATCACATGTCGCTGGAAGAACTCGCTCGCGGGCCCAACATCACCAACGGTCCGGACGAAAGTGCACCTTGGACGATCACCAGCGGCAAATTCGAAGGCGGTACCCCCGGGTTTACGATCAAAGATGCAAAGGGCGACCGCTACATTATGAAATTTGACGCGCCGCAATTTCAGGAAATGGGATCGTCGGCGGAAGTGATTTCAACGAAAATTCTTCACGCCTGTGGCTACAACGTGCCGCAAAACACCATCGTCTATTTTGATCCGAAAACGCTGTTGATCGGCGAAACGGCCAAAGCTGAAGAACGCGGCATCAAGCGACAAATGACGCCGGCCGATGTCGAGATCATGCTTAAGGAAATTCCGAGAAGATCGGACGGCCGAATCCGCGCCCTGGCCAGCAAATTCGTCGATGGCAAACCAGTTGGGGTCTGGTTTTACAAAGGTGATCGCAGCGACGACCCCAACGATCGCGTGCACCATGAGCACCGCCGTGAGCTGCGCGGGCTGCGCACCATCGGCTCGTGGCTCAGCGACGAAGATCGCCGCGCCGCCAACACGCTGGCGGTTTATTACACCGACAAACAAAATGGCAACAAATACATCAAACACTTCCTGATCGATATGGGCTCCACCCTCGGCAGCAACAACATCATCCCGCATGCCCCAAAATACGGCAACGAGTACCTCGTCGATCCGCGCACCATCAGCTTGCAGTTTATTACGCTGGGACTCTATGTGAAACCATGGGAATTTGACATCCGCAACCTCAATCCGGAGTTTCCATCGGTGGGATATTATGAATCTAAGATCTTTGACCCGGGCGAATGGTATCCCACCTATCCGAATCCAGCATTTGAGTATTGCACATTTCGTGATGCCTACTGGGGGGCTAAAATTGTGACCGCGTTTACCGACGATGATATTCGCGCCATCGTCGAAACCGCGAAAATGTCCGACCCGCGCGCCAAAGAATATTTGATTCAAACCATGATCGAGCGCCGCGACAAAGTCGGGCGCCATTGGTTTGAACGCATGAACCCGCTGGATAAATTTCGCTTCGAGAAGACAGCCGCGGGTGACGTCACGCTGGCGTTCACGGACCTGGCCGTGGAGAGCAAACTGGAAAGGGCCGAAGAGTCACAATACGTTTACACGCTTTCGTATAATAAGAAAGGCCGGCATCGTCAATCCGTGGTGGAGGCCCCGGCTCTCCTCATTTCCCAAAATGGCCATGGATTTTTGGATGAGATCTTGTCGGGCAATGGCATTAAAAAAGAAGAAGACAAAATATTCTCGGTGAAAATTCAAACCGGGAGAAAGGGCAAGTATTTGAGCAAATTCGTGGAAGTCTATTTTTACTATCCAAATCACAACGGGACGTCGCGAGTGGTGGGGATCGTCCGGGAAGAGTAATGAATATCGAATATCGAACAAGAAACATGAATTTCGAAGCTCGATACTCGATATTCAAGAACTCAAGAAGCTGCGCTCACCAAGCGCTCACTTAATCTGATTCCGAAAACCGGATGTGTCGTTGTACCTCCCCATGCGGCTTGCCTTCGACCAGAACGTACGGGTAAATGAAGTAATTCAGCGGCTCGGATTGGCCCAGGGAGGGTATTCGAATATCCCGGCCTATTGTGAACTGAACTCGGTGAGGATCCAAGCCACCGAATAGATCATTCCATTTCTCCGGGTACTTGCTGGCTTCCGAAGCATCAACAGGCAGCCATTCCATGCCGTCGATGTAGAATTCGGCCCAGCAATGGTAGCCCGGAATCTCGCCCGCGGTGACGCCTTCCGGGACAGGAAAGCCCATCACAAAACGCGCGGGTATGCCGCTGGCTCGCGCCATCCCGATGAACAACGAATGGAAATCCGTACAATTGCCTTGGCGAACATCACAGGCATAGAGCGCATCGCCAAGGCCCCAGCCATTGCCGCTTTTGTCATACTTGAGTGTGCCGGCGACATGTTCGTAGATGGCCTTTGCTTTTTCGAGAGGCAGCATATCATCCCTCACCACCTTTTTCGCTTCTTCAGCGATTTTGCCATCAATGGGAATCAGACGATCCGCAGCCAGAAAACGTTGCCGAGATTTTTCTGAAGCCGCTTGATGCGGTTGACCCTTTTCTTCCAAAAGCTGGTAGCCGGTCCTCGTCACCGAGAAACTCATTACAACGTTCAGACTCTCCGAAACGCTACCGTTTGCCTCGATCCTCAGAATGGAGTTACCATATTCCGCCTCAGTCTCGAACGAATACGGATAGTCGCAGGTGACTTGCAGGTTCGAAATATTTTGCCGGACATCCGACTGAGGCACGGGCACCCAGACTTCAACACGATGGGCATCGGCTGGGATATTCTTCACGGTGAAGGCATAGGAGAACTGCATTTTCCTGGTCCCATGGTTGGCATGGGCCGGGGATTTTGTACAAGAAAGATGAGTGGCGATGCCGGCGAGGATAAAGAACAACACACCGAATCGCAAAAACTTCTCAAAGGGTTTTCCGTTAAAACTGCCATTCCGCATATAATGATTCTCCGAGTTTGGTGAGGCGCTCTGCAGTGGATGTGAAGACGAGATGATCGAGGTAATTGGAGCAATGGACCCGTAATGGAGTCTTGCAGTGATGGATTGATGCCCATAGTACATAGTCGCAGGCGCAAAGCGACAGTTGACATGCTACGGCTTCGGCTCTACATCCCTTTTAGAGATCAGGCCATTGATCCACTAATCCATCGAACCATCATCCACCTCCCCATTACTCCATGACTCCAGCACTCCAATCCCTCAACTCCCTTCATGTTGCTAATCAATCTTATTTGCGTGTCCACACCCCGCCTTCCTCTACCCAGCCGTAGCGGGGGGAGCCAGCCTCTTTGTGGATCATGACCTCACTGACTTCCAGCCCGGACTCGGTGGCTTTCATGAAGAAATCGAGATCGTACATTTTGCCGTCGGTGGCTTTGAAATCGCTGCACGCGAAATAGAGGCCTTCATTCACCTTCGCCAGCTTATCCTGATGGACCTTGTCTAACTTGAGCGCCAATGGGGCCTTCGCATTTGCGTCATACAAGCAGAAATACCCGCCCTTCAAGGCGGTGTCTTTTTTGATGTAGCCCGCAATCGCCTCGGCCAAGCTCTCTGTTGTCACGTTGCCTGCACCTTTGGGATGCTCTTTCGGGTGTTCTTGTTTCGGATGCTCGGGATGTTCCTGTGCAAAAGCGCCGGCAGCCAGACCGAAAATCAAAAGAACGATGATGCTAAACAGACACGTCAATCCCAGAGTGTTACTTTTCATGATTACCTCCTTGTTAGGGTAAGTTTGGTATGATTTGATTTTTCCGTACGCCCCTTTTAATCCACGTGCTACCGGTTTGGTTCCCGGTTTTATCTGTGTATTCTCAAAAATCCAGTGAGTTCTTTTCATCCTGTCTGAATCAATTCATCAACAATCTCGCGACCACTTCAGGATCGGAAGTAGGAAGCTGACAGGCGTAATTCTCGCAGATGTACGCCGTCGCTTTTCGGTCAATCATCCGAAGACTGTCGACAAAAGGCACATACGCCGCGAGAATTTTTTGTCCTTCAGCACCGTCGGCCAGCAAAATAATTTTGTGTGGAATAAATCGCGAATGGACTTCCACCAGCAAGGCCTGGGTGTGGGCGTTGTCCGCTTCCCCTGCAATTATGATCTGCTTTGGTTTCGACAAACTAAAATCCAACGCCACCAGGAATTGCGCCAAACCCTGCGGCATGTTTAGCATGTGGCCGCCGAAATAGGCCAGTGATTTTTCGGCCATCTTCTGCCAATCCTGATTGTCGGTCATCTGCGATAATCGCAGAAGATTCAGAATCCCAATCGAATTCCCGGTCGGTTCCGCGCCGTCATACGATTCTTTGGTGCGAATGAGAATCGATTTGTCTTTGCCGGAGGTGTCAAAAAAACCGCCGTTTTCTTTATCATAAAAAAGTTCATTTTGCTGTTCGGTCAATTCCATGGCCGTCCTGAGCCAGCGAATATTGAAAGAAGATTCGTACAAATCGATTAGTCCTTGAGTTAAGAACGCATAATCCTCCAGATGAGCCTCGTAGCGGGCCTCCCCATCGCGATAGCGCCGCAGTAGTTCTTTTTTATTCTCGCTGTACAACTTCGTCAGAATAAACTGCGCGGCGCGTTCCGCGACTTCACCATATTTCGGATCGCCGAGAACTTGATGGGCACGCGCGAATGCTGACATCATCAACCCGTTCCACGACACTAAGATTTTATCATCCAGATGCGGCCGTGGCCGATTCTCACGGGCGTGAGACAACTTTTGCCGCGCCGGCGAAAGCTTTGCCATTACCTCTGGGACCGAGAGGTTAAATTGCGTCGCGGTTTCTTGGGGTGTGTGGGCAATGTAGAGGATATTTTCTCCAACAAACTCCTGATGGGGATCCGCGATCACATTGCCGGTATCCTCAACGCCAAAATAGTAGTTGAAAACCGGGGCTTCCGCGGTTGAGAGAAGCTTGTCGATATCACTTTTGCTCCAGGCGTAAAAGGCGCCCTCTTTTTTGGCCTCCGGCTTCTTGGCATCCAGCGCACTTTCCGCATCTTCTGCCGAATAGAATCCGCCGCCGGGGTGCGTCAAGTTTCGCTGAACATATGCCAGCACGTCGCGGGCGACATCGGCGTAAAAGGGTTCATGGGTGATTTGAAAAGCTTCGAGGTAAGAAATAACCAGCTGCGCCTGATCGTAAAGCATTTTCTCGAAGTGGGGGACATGCCAGCGTTCATCGGTGGCATAGCGGTGAAAGCCGCCGCCGATGTGATCGTACATCCCGCCTTTGGCCATGTTGATGAGGGTAGCCAGCGACATGTCGAGCGCTTCTTGCTCGCCGGTGCGGCTGTAGTAGCGCATTAGAAAGTTGAAGGACACGGGCCGTGGAAATTTCGGCGCGCTCCCGAAGCCGGCGTTTTGTGAATCAAAACTCTTGGCAAATGAATCGAACCCGCGCGCCAACGCGAGTTCACCGGCTGGAGTCGCCTCTACCTTCGGGTTTGACAACTGTTTGAGATAATCGTCGATTTTCTGGCTGTTGTCAAAGATGGTCTGACGGTTGTTCGTCCACACTTCGTGGATTTGAGTCAGGATATCCTCAAAACCGGGTCGTCCCCATTTTGCTTGCGGTGGAATATAGGTGGCCCCGTAAAAGGGTTTGCGATCGGGAGTCAAAAACATCGACATCGGCCAGCCGCCGCTGCCCGTCATGGCTTGCACGGCCGTCATGTAAACGCGATCCACGTCCGGGCGCTCTTCGCGATCAACTTTGATGCTCACCACATACTGATTCATCAAAGCAGCGAGTGCGTCGTTTTCAAAAACCTCGCGCTCCATCACGTGGCACCAGTAGCAAGTGGAATAGCCAATCGAGAGAAAAATTGGCTTGTTCTCGCGGCGTGCTTTTTCGAATGCTTCCTCGCCCCACGGGTACCAGTCCACCGGATTAAAGGCGTGCTGCAACAGATACGGGCTTTTCTCATTGATCAGGCGATTCGGTTTCTCACCGGCGGCGAGATGGCGTTGAATCACCGCCGCGATGGTATTGTTGCTGGACTTGGTGGAATCAGAAGACACTTGCAGACCCTCCAGTGACGACGTTATGAACAGGCGAACGGACACCACGAGAATGGCCATCCCAAACGCCCCTATGATTATAGGTAAATACAACTTTTGAGGCAATCGAAAAATCGGCATTTTGTCGTTGGATCCCTGAAATGATTTTAATAAACATAATTTATTCTTGTTTTGACAACATTATTTTGTTAAATTAAGCCGCATTTTGATTGAAAAGGAGAGGGAGGAGCGCAGCCTTTACACGCCCTCATTTGATTTAGAACACCAACTCAGCCGCGAAGCAACCAAGCTCTCTTTTTTCCTGCCTTTCTCAAATACGTGATAAAACCGGAGGGTGCTTGAATTTACTCAAACAGTTCTTTGACATTCGCCGTGAAGAGTGGCCGAAAGCGATTCTCATGTCGGTCTATTTTTTTCTGGTCATCGCAACGTTTCAAGCATTGAAACCAATGAAACGCGGCGCATTCCTCAGTTACTATGGTGAAACCACTTTTGACTTTTTGGGCAGAATGTTCAGCGGGCCGGAGGCTGAACAGATCGCCAAGGTTTTGAACATGGTCTTTGCCTATGTCATCGCCATTGTCTTCACGCTCATGGTGAGAAAGCTCGCCCGCCAAAATGTGATTCTAATTTTTTGTGCGGTCTTCGGCGCCTCCTTTGTTTTGTACGCCCTGCTCCTGAGCGATTTGAGCGTCGGCGTGGTGTGGTCCTTTTATGTTTTCGGCGACATGTTCAACAGCGCGATGGTGGCGCTGTTCTGGGCGTTTATGAACGACACCGTGGTGGCTGATGAGGCCAAGCGCGTCTACGGGATTGTGGGATTGGGGGGCGTTATTGGCGGATTAGTTGGCAACACGATCGTCAAGGAATATGTGGAAACTTTGGGGCGCGAGCCGATCTTGTTGCTGTGCATCGCACCGATGGTGGTGATCGCCGCCATCGGTTTGACCGTCAACAAAATGGCGGAAAAAAAGCAAGGGCCGCAACCGACTCCCGCAGCCATCGAGTCCACACCCAAAACCAATGCAGCTTTTGAGGGCGCAAAGTTGGTGTTTTCATCGAAATATTTGCTCGCTATCGCTGGAATTCTTGGCCTGTACGAGATCGTCTCAAATATCGTCGATTTTCAACTTTCCGCTACGGTAGCACAATTTGTCACCGGCGATTTGGAGAAAGATGCTTATTTTGGATTGGTTGGATTTATCGTCGCCATCGTGTCAATTTTTGTGCAACTATTCTTAACCAGCCTGGTGATGAAACGCTTCGGGGTCGGTGTGGCCCTGCTATTCCTGCCCTTCTCCATCTTATTGGGATCGCTCGGCTTTCTGATCGTCCCCACGCTGCTGTTCGCCACAATGATGTCGGCAAGCGACAACAGCTTGAATTACTCAATCAACCAGTCCGCAAAAGAAGCGCTTTACGTTCCGACATCAAGGGATGAGAAATACAAAGCTAAGGCGTTTATCGATATGTTTGTGCAGCGCTTCGCGAAAGTGATTGCCGTGGTGGTGAATTTGGTAGTCGTCGCCTACGTGAGTATTGAGAACGTGCGCTGGCTATCGCTGGTCGCGATTCTCGTCATTGTCGCGTGGATTGGAATTGCCCGCTTCGCCGGCAAAAAATTTGAAGAAATTTCACAACCGGCCGTTTAGAATCCATTAGACTATCTCATAATGAACCTAACCAGAGGCGATGTCACTGCGCTTCTCGATTGTTCTGGAAGTCAAAATAAATAAATTGCAAACTGTAGAAAGGAGGACGTAACATGGGTATGCCATCGACATCAATCGCTGCCAAAGCCGCGGACCTGCCGATGCAACGCAATTACTGGATTCACAGCAAACAATGGGATCTGACGTTCATCATCATGAGCGCGGCGCTCATTGCCCTGCCGCTGGTCATGAATCGATACTTCGGACTGTCAAGACTGATGGTCGCGTTTTCCGTCACCATCCTGATTGGCGGACCGCACATGTACGCCACGTTCACCCGCACGTTGATGGAGAAAAAATTTGTCAAAAAGCACCCGTTCATTATGATCGGGTCGCTGCTGGTGCCAGTGGGCGTCTTTGTGTTGGGACTCAATGCCTTTATCGTACTCTTGACCATTTTCTTTTTCTGGGCCTCGATTCACGTGCTGCACCAGGTTGTTTATCTGGTAGATTGTTATAACATGAAAAGTTCGAAAACGCTCTCGTTACGGTCGCGTCTGATTGATTATGCGGT
>DASWHH010000008.1:0-2388 GCA_036398295.1 bacterium | reverse complement strand
TATTCGATCCGTCAAAGACTCAGCCTCATTTTAGGCCTCCCCATTTTCCTGTCCATCTTGCTTTTGCCCTGCCCGGCAGAATTGTCATTGGCAGGGCATCGCACCCTCGCGGTCGCGGCGCTGATGGCATTCTGGTGGATGACCGAAGCTGTGCCAATCGCCGCCACGGCGCTGATTCCGCTGGCGTTGTTTCCATTGCTCGGGATCATGGAATCGAAAGACGTTGCTCCAGCTTACGGCGATAGCGTCATCTTCCTGTTTATGGGCGGTTTCTTTTTGGCCATGACGATGGAGAAATGGAACCTGCATAAACGGCTGGCCCTGCATATCATTCGCATCGTCGGCACGAATGCCCGGCGCATCGTTTTGGGATTTATGCTGGCGACCGCCTTCATATCACTTTTCATTTCTAATACCTCCGCCGCACTGTTGATGTATCCCATTGCGCTGGCGGTGTTGCGGCATGTGTCGGAGTCAAAAAATACGGAGCTCGAAGATAGGTCGGACGCCAATCTGAGGGTGGCGCTCTTGCTGGGAGTCGCATACTCCGCGAGCGTCGGCGGCTTGGGCACTCTCATTGGAACGCCTCCCAATCTGATTTTTGCCGCTGCTGTCACTTCCCTTTTTCCGAAGGCGCCAACGGTCGGGTTTCTGCAATGGATGCTTGTCGGTCTGCCCCTGGTGATCATCTTTCTTCCCATTATCTGGATTTGCCTGACGCGCTTGATTTTTCCTGTTTCGAATGTTGCCGTAGTGGGCGGCAAAGACTATGTCAAACAGGAATTGCAGCGCCTCGGGAAAATTAGCTCCGGGGAGCGCTACACATTCTGGATTCTTAATTTAACCGCGGTGGCGCTGATTTTTCGCAGCGATATCAGTCTGGGCGCGATCACCATCCCGGGCTGGACGAATTTGTTAGGAATCGCTCGCTGGGTGGGCGACACCACTGTCATGATGAGCATGGCTGTTCTCATGTTCGTCATTCCGGTGAATTGGAGGCGGGGAGAATTCCTTTTGGATTGGGATTCTGCCCTCAAAATTCCGTGGGGATTATTGTTGCTTTTTGGTGGCGGCATCGCCCTGGCCAAGGGATTTCAGACTACCGGGCTGGCCGCGTGGATTGGTTTGCACCTGACGCATCTGCAACACATTCCGGTAATTGTCATGATTTTTTTGGTTTGTCTGCTAGTGACATTTCTGACAGAGATTACGTCGAACACTGCGACGACGACTATTTTCATGCCCATTATGGCCTCCACGGCCATGGCCATTCAAACGCATCCATTTCTGCTTATGATTCCGGCCACCATTTCTGCGTCTTGTGCCTTCATGTTGCCCGTTGCCACGCCCCCGAACGCCGTCATTTTTGGCTCCGGACATGTGCGCATCGGCGACATGGCTAAGGCGGGTCTGGTAATCAACCTAATTGGAGCAGTGCTGGTGACTCTGCTGGTTTATTTACTGGCCATTCCGGCTTTTAATATTGCCGTTACCAGACTTCCGGACTGGGCGAAATGACCGTTTTCCGGAAATCGAGAAAGTGTACGTGCCTGGAATCTCAAAAATAGGAAGAGCTTGCCTTTCTACTGGATTCGAGCTGTTCTGGTAGCTGAATAATTTAAGTATGTTAGCTCTGTTAGGTCTTGCCTATAACCGTGGTATGTTTTTTGTTAGGTGGGACGCGTCATCTCAAAATCTTTCCGAGCAAAATTGGCTTGTCTGAAAACAAATAACAGGAGGCTTTATGTCAGAATTTGTCAAAAACCTGATGTCCGAGGTAAAAGCTAAGAATCCTAACGAGCCCGAGTTTCATCAAGCCGTTCAGGAGGTGGCGGAATCATTAGACCTGGTATTGGAGCGCCATCCAGAATACCGTGTTGCCAAAATCCTCGAGCGGGTCATCGAACCGGAGCGGGTCATCATGTTTCGTGTGCCGTGGATGGATGATCGCGGCGAGGTGCATGTCAATCGTGGTTTTCGCATCGAGATGAACAGTGCCATTGGCCCCTACAAAGGCGGCTTGCGCTTCCACCCCTCGGTAAATTTAGGTATTTTGAAATTTTTAGCGTTTGAGCAGGTTTTCAAAAACAGTTTGACCACGCTACCGATGGGCGGTGGCAAAGGCGGATCCGATTTTGATCCCAAAGGCAAAAGCGATAACGAAGTGATGCGATTCTGCCAGAGTTTCATGAATGAACTGTCTCGACATATTGGACCCAATACCGATGTGCCGGCCGGCGACATTGGCGTCGGCGGGCGTGAGATTGGTTTTCTCTTTGGGCAGTACAAAAAACT
Organism: bacterium; assembly: GCA_036398295.1. Classification (GTDB taxonomy): domain Bacteria; phylum Zhuqueibacterota; class Zhuqueibacteria; order Oceanimicrobiales; family Oceanimicrobiaceae; genus DASWHH01. The sequence continues at coordinate 93 of DASWHH010000008.1, read as the reverse complement.
GCGCAACGAATTTACCGGCGTGCTCACCGGTAAAGGCTTAAACTGGGGCGGGTCGTTGATTCGTCCTGAAGCCACCGGCTACGGCGCCGTTTA
>DASWHH010000007.1:0-2419 GCA_036398295.1 bacterium | reverse complement strand
TGATCGTCCCTCTCAAATCTTTGAAGACAGTGGTGAGCATCCATGTCAATCTCGAGAAATATTACGATTGGCTGTACCGCGCCCACCCGGTGTTGAAAAGCGATCCGCACAGTTTAGTGGCGACTGGTTTCATGGTTTTCTGTCCCGAGGCCGCCGAAACCGGCAACCATCTTCATGTCCGGATGTTTGACGATTATTTCGGCGTACCCGAAGACCCGGCCACTGGCAGCGGCAACGGTTGTTTGCTCGGGTATTTGCTGCACCATAACTACTTTAAAAAATCGGAACTCGACTTGCGGGTGGAACAGGGTTATGAAATCGGGCGGCCGTCGCTGCTCCGCATTCACGGCCAAAAGATCGGCAGCGACCAATTCGAAATTTTTGTGGGCGGCAAAGTGCAAATGGTGGCGCAGGGCGAGTGGGAACAATAGGTGAGCCGCGGCGGTCAAGAGCGTCGAGCTAATGTCCCGCTGAGGGTAACAATCGACGTCGGACGTTTTTTGCGGAAAGTAAATATTGGTTTGGCTAAGAAGTCTCCCCATAATTCTCATTTCGGGCGCAGCGAAGCGGAGTCGATCCCGAGGCGTCGGGACGACGGAGAACAGCAGCAAAGAAAACGCTCGGAAGGGATGGGGTTCAAGAACGCTCTACTAGCCGCCAGATTCCTCACCCGGCAAAAAACGTCGGGTTCGCAATGACAATCCTAATGTGCTCAAAAGATGGTTTTCTGCGGAAAAAGCTCCGCGCCGGCGACTACTCAAGGTCTTCGTTTCATCAAGAGTGACAGGTCTTACTTTTTGAACGTCCCATCTGGAGATCCCACTTGCTCACCTATTTCAAATTACTCCTCACCGCCTTGTTCTGGGGCGGCACTTTCATCGCCGGGCGGGTGGTGTCCCGGCACATTCCGCCATTCTCAGCGGCGTTTCTGCGTTTTGCGATGGCATCGGCCATTTTATTGGTGATCTTGCGGCACGTCGAGGGACGGCTTCCGGCTGTGGCAAGGAAGCAAATCCTGCCGCTGATTCTTCTGGGTCTGACCGGAATCTTTATCTACAATTTGTTTTTCTTCAAGGGACTGAAATTTATTGCCGCTGGCCGCGCCGCGCTGATCGTCGCCACCAATCCGATTTTAGTAACGTTGCTCTCGGCGCTCTTCCTGCGCGAGCGGGTGAACTGGTTAATCGCAGTGGGAATTCTCTTTTCCGTGATGGGCGCCGGGGTCGTCATCACCCGTGGCAATATCGCCGAGCTGAGCAACGGCAGCATCGGCTGGGGGGAGATTTACATTTTTGGCTGCGTGCTGAGCTGGGTGACCTATTCGTTGATCGGCAAAATCGTCATGAAGGCTCTTTCGCCGTTGACCGCCGTGACCTATTCCGCAACGCTGGGTACCCTTGCCCTGGCGATCCCGGCTTATTTTGAAGGTGTGTTCCAAGACCTGCTTAGTTATTCAAAGTTGGAATGGCTCAGCCTGGGCTATTTGGGATTGTTTGGCGTCGTGCTGGGATTCCTGTGGTATTACGAGGGCATCAAAAAGATCGGTGCTTCCAAAGCCAGCCAGTTTATTAATTTTGTACCGATCAGCGCGATTGTTCTGGGATTCTTTTTGCTGGGCGAGCCGATTACCCTGTCCTTGGTGACGGGAGCGGCATTGGTGGTCACCGGCGTCTATCTAACCAATTCTGCGAAAGTGAAATCCACCTGATCAAAAAGTCGATGACTGCGGCGGCTACGGTCGAATGAGATGTTGGGGCCCCTTCAGCGGACCTTGTCGATTCTGATTGGCTGGTTGACCTCATAGGCCGATACCTTCGTAGAAGTTAGTTCCCTCTTCGTGTTATCGGCCTTCCCCTGCGTGACTTACCAGCCGCTGGGAATCCAACCCCATCGCGGGTCCTTGGGCATAGTCTATCTCTATGACTACGATTTGCTTCTGTTCGTAAAGTCACGCTACCGCCTCACCCGGAAAATCCAGCTCTGGCTCGATCATCCAAATGTTGTTTCACGAACTCAATGCCACGGGGTAAGACATGAACCTCATATGAAGGAACCCTCCTTGGTTCCGATGGCTAACCTGTAATTAAGCAGCCCTGGTTCGTCCCATTTTTAAGAGGAGATTACCTACTACGATTCCTATCACCGCCCCAATCAATGCCCCGATGAACATATCCTGCAACAGCTCCTGGCCGCTTAAATTGGAGAGCAATCCTACGCACCAGCCACCGAACGTTCCCATGATGAAGCCGATAAATCCAAATCCCAGCAGCGAGCCAAGCGAAAATGGACTCACGGTGACCTTGTCCGGGTCTTCGATGGTCTCGAGCCTTGGCACGAGCAAGTGGATGATCGCCAGGGCAATCAGGTAGGCTGATCCAGCAATGCCAAAAATGATTACATATTTTCCGCCAGTGATTTC
>DASWHH010000006.1:0-14977 GCA_036398295.1 bacterium | reverse complement strand
GGATCCCGAAAACTGGAGCGCCCGCGCCGGGCTCGGAACGAGTCTGAGCCGGATCGGCGACGAAACCGCCGCCAAAGCCGAACTGGAAAAGGCCTTCGCCAACGATCCTTTCAACAAGTATGTTGGCAACCTGCTCACGCTGTTTGATGAATACCCGAAATATAAAACCCACCGCACCAGCCATTTCGCCGTGCGCATCCACGAAAACGATGACCTGGTGCTGGCGGATTATGCCATCGCCCTCGCCGGCGAAAGCCATGCCGCCATCGACAGCAAATATCCCGTGCGCAACGCTGCGCCCTTTATCTTAGAAATCTTCCCAGAACACGACGACTTTGCCGTGCGCTGCTTTGGCTTGCCCGGCGCGCAGGCGTTTTTAGGAATTTGTTTCGGGAATGTGGTAGCAATGGATTCGCCGCGGGCGCGCTCGAAAGGCGACTTCGTCTGGGGCGAAACCCTGTGGCACGAGCTGGTGCACGTCAGCCACTTGCGGCTGACAGAGAACCGCATCCCCCGCTGGCTGGCAGAGGGCATCGCAGTTTATGAAACTTCCACCGCCAAACCGTTTTGGCAAATGAACCTCGATGTGCCGCTGATTCAGGCACTCAGCAATAACCGGCTGTTGGCATTAAAGGATCTCGATGCGGGATTTAATCGGCCTACCAATCCCGGGCAGATTTCGCTATCCTATTTTCAAGCGTCGCTGGTTGTGGAATTTCTGGCAAAGAAATACGGGCACGAGAAGTTGCTGGCGACATTCCCACATTTTCGATCCGGAATGGAAACCGAGCAAATCTTCAAGACGGTCTATGGAAAAGATTTGAGCGCATTGAATGATGAGTTCCATGGCTATTTGAAGGAAAAATATCGTTTCGATACTGTTGATTACAGCTTCGATCACCGCGAAACCGATCCGAAACGACTCAGCGAGACCCTCCAAGAAAAACCCAGCAATCCGTTCCTGAATTACCGGCTTGGCGTGTATTATAAAGAGAGCGGCGATTTCGACAAAGCCATACCGCTCCTGCAAAAGGCACGAGATTTGTTTCCGAATTTTGTGATGCAGGAGAATCCTTATCAAACGCTGGCAGAAATCTACATTAAGGAGGGACAAAAGCAACTGGCGATCAAGGAGCTGACCGAGTTGACGTCGCGCAATGGTAAAGAATTGGAGCCGCTGCACCTCCTCGCCGATCTCTGCCTGGAGACAAAAAATTACGCCGGCGCTATTGAGGCTCTGCAAAAAGTTATCTATATTACCCCATTCGAGTCCGAAGTTCACAAAAAGCTGGCCGCGGTGTATCTGGCACAAAAGCAATACGATGCCGCCATCCAGGAACTGAAAATGTTACTCGTCACCGGCCCGGCGGACCTGGCCGGAACCCATTGCGATTTGGCCGGCGCCTATTTGCAATCCGGGAAAAAGTCTGAAGCCAAGAAATCGGCGCTACAGGCACTGGAAATTGCGCCCAACTACGAGCGCGCCCAGCAGATTTTGCTGGCGTGTCTGGAGTAACTTTACACAATTGCCTTTTTACCAAAGTTTTTGACCGCACAGACCGCAGAGCTGGCGCAAAAGCCGCTATAAAAACAAATCTTCTCCTTTGCGGTCCCTGGCGTTTTCTTGGCGAGCTATGCGGTTTAGCTGGTTGTAACTTTGTCGCGGTGTGGTTTCTGTGTCAAGGTTCAAAAGATGAAAAAGAGAAAGATTTCATTTGTATTTTTCTTAGCTTTCTTAATTACGCAAGAAGCCAGCGCGCAGCTTGCCCACGGCGATGAATTCCAGTTCGTGCGCATCCGTTGGACCGACCATGGCATTCGCTATGGCTATGGCTTTACCACAGACATGCCGCCCTGGGCCCATGACTACGCCGATGCCGAAGAACACCTTTACGTGGCTCTCAAGGCAACGACTTCGTTTAAAATTGCTGACGAAACGAAAGTTTTGACATTTGCTGACGATGAAATATTTAACTACCCGTTTATTTACGCCTGTGAAATCGGGTATTTGACGCTTTCAGAGGACGAAGTCAAAAACCTCAGGGAATATTTACTGCGAGGAGGTTTCTTAATGATCGACGACTTCCGCGGCCCTTACGAATGGCAAAACTGGGTGCGAGAAATTCGTAGAGTCTTGCCCGAGTTCCCCCTGCGGCAAATCGGCGTGAGCCACCCTATTTTTCACTGCTTTTTTGATCTAACCGACATTTACAAGCCGATTCCCTATCTAGATGTGCCTCCGCAATATTGGGGTATTTTCGATAACTCCGACCGCATGATGATTTTGATCAATTTCAACCATGACGTGGGAGATGGCTGGGAACTACCCCAGGAAACCCCCGATTTTTCCACCGAGTCGTTCAAACTCGGCATCAATTACCTCATTTATTCTTACACCCATTGATTTTTGAAGCATGATGAATCTGAATTGCAAATGGCTTTTCGTTTTTCCATTATTTTTTTTGTTTGATACCGGCAAGGTTATGCCCCAGGGGTTAAGCGGCGACGAATTTACCTTCGTACGCGTGAAATACACCTCCGGCGGCAACAACTACCGGTACCGCAACCCCTTCGGCACGAATTGGCCAAGCTGGACCGTGGATTACCCCAGCGCCGAGAAAAACTTCATGGAAGGGCTGCGCAAATGGACCGGGATGAACATCACGGAGCCGGTGGCACTGTCGTTTCTCGATGATGAAATTTATCGTTATCCATTTGCCTATGCGGTGGAGGTGGGGTTCATGACCCTGACGCCCAAGGAAGCCGAAAGTATTGCGGAGTGGCTTTTGCGAGGCGGCTTCTTGATGGTAGACGATTTCCATGGCCCATTTGAATGGCAGCATTTTGTCGATCAAATGCGCATGGTATTTCCGGACCGGCAGATTGTCGATATACCCATCGAACATCCGTTGTTTCACTGTTTTTACGACTTTCAGGAATTGGTGCAGGTGCCGGGGCTGGGGACCTGGCTATATGGTATGACCTATGAAAAAGGCGGTGTCGAACAACACTGCCGCGGTATCTTCGATGACGAGGATCGTTTGATGGTGCTAATCATCCACAACATGGATCTCGGCGACGCGTTCGAGCACGCCAAGGAAGCCCGCTACCCGGCCAAGTATTCAGCGGAGGCGTTCAAACTGGGGATTAATTTTGTAATTTATGCGTTAACGCACTGAGCAAAGCGCACAGAGCAAAGAGCATGGCGCAAAGCATATCGCAAAGCGTCGTAGTGGGCAATTCGCTATGCTCTCTGCTCTATGCGCTAGAAATCCGGTCGGAAAATGGCCTGTCATTCCGGCCTTGTGCCGGAATCCCCTGCTTCCGTGCGGGAACCCGGGAGATTCCTGCATACGCAGGAATGACATGCTAATCTTTTTGGATTTTCCGACCGGATTTCTAGGCTCGTGGCATTTAAAAACCGGAGACATGAATGATCGAATACGCAACCAAAAGTGACCCAAAGGACGACTTAGTCATGGTTGAAAAGCTGCGACAGGCGCGAGCCGAAGTCCTGGCCGAGCTTCGCAAAGTAGTGGTCGGGCAGGAAGAGGTGGTTAACCAGGTGTTGATTGCCCTTTTTACCAACGGCCACTGCCTCATCACCGGCGTACCCGGTCTGGCCAAAACCCTGCTGATTAAAACCATTTCTCAAATTCTCGATCTGGAATTCAAGCGCATCCAGTTCACCCCTGATCTGATGCCGGCCGATATCATCGGCACCGACGTCATCGAGGAGGATCGTTCCACCGGTAAACGCCTGCTAAATTTCATCAAGGGTCCGCTTTTCGCCAACATCATTTTAGCGGATGAAATCAATCGCACCCCGCCCAAAACCCAGGCCGCACTACTTGAAGCCATGCAAGAGCATCACGTTACGGCTGGCGGCAAAACCTACACCCTTGAGGAACCGTTTTTTGTGCTGGCCACCCAAAACCCCATCGAGCTCGAAGGCACGTATCCCTTGCCGGAAGCTCAGCTCGATCGCTTCATGTTTAACATCGTGATGGATTATTTGCCGGAAGAGCAAGAGGTCGAGGTGGTGACCTCCACCACCTCCGACTATGTTCCCGATCTCAAAGCGGTCATCAGCGGCCGCGAAATTGTGGAGTTTCAGAAAGTGGTGCGGCGCGTTCCGCTCTCAAAGCAGGTAGCGCAGTATGCCGTCCGCCTGGCCAGTGCCAGTCGTCCCACCAACCAGAATTGTCCCGATTTTGTGAAGAATTGGGTGAGCTGGGGCGCTGGCTTGCGTGCTTCACAATATTTGATTTTAGGCGCCAAAGCGCGCGCCATCATGGAAGGCCGTTACAATGTTTCCATCAAAGATATTCGAGCCCTGGCGCTGCCGGTTTTGCGTCATCGCATTTTGACAAATTTCTACGCCGAGTCGGAAAAAATCAGCTCGGTGGATATCATCAATCGGCTGCTGGAATTGGTTCCGGAGCCCAAATCGGGGTTATAATCAAAAAGCAGCGACACAGAGGGCACCAAGGAGCACAGAGAGCACGGAGAAGAAGATTGATGAACTCATAGCGCGGCAGAGCCACAACCAAAGTAAGCAGCAGAGATCCGAAATCCAAAACTCGAAATTCGAAATGCCGCCTTACGACAGTCCGGTTCATTAGCTCGTTCCCAAACTCTGTTTGGGAACGCAAAGGGTAACGAAGCTTTGCTTCGCCGTGGAGCATAGCTTTCAGGCAATCTCGTTCCCAAGTAAAACTTGGGAACGAGCATTAACGAACATTCATCGGGATTACTATAAAACGTAATGTCAAACCAACTGCGATTCATCGACCCAAATATCCTCTCAAAAATCTCCGGCATGGAGCTGCGTGCCCGCACGGTTGTCGAGGGCTTTATTTCCGGCCTGCACCGCAGTCCCTATCGCGGCTTCAGCGTGGAGTTTGCGGAGTACCGCGAGTACACCCCCGGCGATGACACGCGCTTCATCGACTGGAAAGTCTACGCGCGCTCGGATCGTTACTACCTTAAGCAATTTGAGGAAGAGACCAATCTCAGTTGCCACATTTTGCTGGATGCCAGCGCCTCTATGAATTATGGCAGCGGTGGGCCCACCAAGCTGCAATATGCTTCGTATGTCGCCGCCTCGTTGGGATATTTGATTTTCCAGCAACGCGACGCGGTTGGACTGCTGACGTTCGATCGGGAGATCAACCATTTCGTGCCATCGCGGCACAAGAAGGGGCACCTGCTGTCCGTGCTGCGCCACCTGGAAAAAGTGACGGCTGGCAAGCAAACGGATATCGCCATACCTCTGCACCAGCTGGCCGAAACCCTCAACAAGAAAGGCCTCATCATATTGATTTCGGACCTGCTCGACGAACCGGAGTCAATCGTGAAAGGCCTGAAGCATTTTCGCTTCAAGGGCCACGATGTCATCGTTTTCCACATCATGGACGACACCGAATTGAATTTCCCGTTTAAAAATGCCACCAGGTTCATCGACCTGGAAGGACCGGCGCAGTTCTTAACCATTCCCACCCTGGTGCGGGAAACTTATTTGAAAAACCTCAACCTTCACCTCGAGTTTTTGAAAAAAGAGTGCAGCTTGCTGAAAATTGACTACCAGGTCCTCAACACGTCAAAGCCGCTGGATTTCGCGCTCTTTACCTATCTCTCAAATCGCAGCGGCAAGGGTTAAGACCCGATTTTGCATTATGAATTGACTCTATAATACAAGATTAAGGTAAAAAAATGTTTGGACTGTCGTTTTTGAATACGCTTTTTCTCTGGGGTCTGGCGGCTACGGCCATTCCGGTCATTATCCATTTGATCAAACGCAGCCGCGCCATCAAGCTGCCGTTTGCTGCGATGCGCTTTCTGGTGCTCGATCCTAATCAACGCATCCGCTCGCAAAAATTGAAGCAGCTGCTTCTGCTGCTGATGCGCATCGCGGCCCTGGTGCTGATGGCCCTGGCGTTTGCCCGGCCCTTTTTCGAAAACGCGCAGTCGAAAACCATCTGGAGCAGCGGCCCCAAGGCGGCGGTGATTTTGGTAGATAATTCCTTCAGCATGGGTTACGAAAATCGCTTCGGCGCCGCGGTTGCCAAGGCCAAAGAATTGATTACAACTTTCAAACCCGGAGATGAAGTCGCGGTCATGCTGTTCTCGGAGAGAGTGGAAACGGTCGCGGAGACCGATAAAGATTATGGCGGCATGGCCGACCAGTTGAGTCTGGCCGCCCAACTCTCTACTCGCGGCACCAATTATTTGCGCGCCATTCAGGCGGCGGAAACGCGCCTGATGGAATCGGCAGCGGAATCAAAAACCGCCTATTTAATCTCGGATTTTCAAGCAAGCGGCCTGGACAATCTCCATCTCCACTGGCAAATTCAGCCGGGTATTCAAATCGAGCTTCTAACCGTACAGAACAAAGATTTTTCCAACATCGCGGTACAGGAAGTTCTGGTTTCGTCGAAAAGCGAGCGCTCGCGAAACCGTGACGTACTGGTACGTATCAAAAATTATGGCGGCACGAAACAAAAGAGGGAAGTTACTCTGACATTAAACGGGCGTGCCGTTTCAAAAAAGAGCTTAACCATCGAGCCCCAGCAAGCGGAAGTTGCCCAATTCAACAACGCCACGTTTCCGGAAGGCGCTGTCGCAGGTTTGGTCGAGGTTCAATCCGATGAAGAACTCACTGAGGACAATCGCTTCTACTTCGTGCTGGAGAATGTCGTAACCTCAAAAATTCTGGCGGTAAACGGCGAACCCAACACCCGGGACTATTCACAGGACGAACTATTCTTTCTCGAGCGCGCCATCAATTTAGCCGACATTTCTAAATACTCGTTGATCCCAACCACAGCGCAGCGGATCAACGAATTCGATTTCAGCGGATTTCAAGTCATTCTGTTGGCGAATGTGAAAGAAATCAGCCGCAGCGTTGTGGACCGCCTGACCTACTTCGTGCGCGGTGGCGGCGGATTGATCATCACTCTTGGCGACCAGGTCAATCCCACTATTTTTAATCAACTCTTTCGCGAGTTGTCGCCGGCGGTTTTAAGCGATCGGGCGTTTGCGTCACTCAACCGTGAAAGCGGCGTCATCCTGACTGATGTTGATTACCAGCACACGATTTTTCGAATGTTCTCCGACGCCGGCCAGGGCGATCCCGGCGCGGCGCAGTTCTACCAATACCTACGGGCTTCAGCCATCGTCCCGGAAGCCGTGCTGGCGCGCTTTGATGATGGCGGTCCGGCTCTGCTGGAACGCACGGTCGCCAGCGGCAAAGTGGTTCTCTTTACGTCCACCATTGACAACGAGTGGAACAACCTGCCCGTGAAAGCCATTTTTTTGCCACTTCTTTATCAGACCGTGCAATATGTCGCCGCCGAAAAGAAAGGCCAGAAATCCTACTTAGTGGGACAGCCTGTGGCGCTGCAAAATGTTTCGGAACAAGATTTAAAAAAGGGCGCGCTCCTGGTGCGCACGCCATCCGGAAATGAGACGAAAATCACCACGCATATTTTTGATCAAACCACCGAGCCGGGAATCTACGAAATTCACAAACAAAATCTCGTTCGCGGCCGGGAGGTTTTCGCGGTCAATGTCGATAGCCGGGAATCGGACCTGACGGCGCTGTCACCGGAAGATTTCCACAGCCGGTTTGTAATTGATGATACGAGGATCGCACAAACTGCCGCCTTGACCTCAAGCAGTTCCGAGCAACATGAAAATCGACAGAAGTTGTGGCGGCTGGCAATCATGGGAGTGCTGCTGCTGTTGCTGGGAGAGACCTGGCTGGCGAACCGCACTTATCGCTGACTAACATCGATTATTGATTATTGTCAATTGATTAATCAAGAAGGTACTTATCGGGTCTTTTGCTATGAATCCTCAAAATAGAATTCTGCAAGATCGCATTCACGCGGTGATTCGCCGCTGGCGCTATCTCATCCTGCTCAAAGGCAGCGCGATGCTGGTCATTTCGCTCATTGCCGGCCTGGCGCTAACTTTCACGCTGGACAGCTTTTTTAGTTTAGGCAACACGGCGCGATTGCTGTTGCTGACTTTGACTCTGGCGGCAACCGGCGGGATCCTCTATCTTGCATTGATTCGTCCGTTGCTCAAAACTCCGTCCTCTGACCAGGTCGCCCGCTTCATCGAGGAAAAACACCCGCAATTGGAAGATCGACTGGTGACCGCCGTGGAATTGGGGGAGGCGGACAATCCGCGGATTTCACAGCAAATTCTCGACAAGCTGTTGGACGACGCCCGTTTTCACATCGAGCCCATCAATCTGCCGCGGACCATGCGCGCCCAGAGCACGATGCTGTGGAGCAGCGTCGCGGCGGCGTTGGCGGTATTGGCTGGCGGGTTGTTGTTTTCAAGATTAGACTACTTTCTCGAACACTCGAACCGTATTTTTACACCATGGAAAATTCCAACGGTCGATCTCTCGCCGCAGTTGTCCGTGGTGCCGGGGGATACGCGCATCCCTCGCGGTTCGGCGCAGGAAATCCGCGTCGAGACTCTGAATTTCGAAACCGACCGCGTCACTCTCTATTATTCAACCGACGATTCCAGCTGGAATAAAAGCGAAATGGATGCGTCCGGAAACCGACTATTCCAGTTCAATTTCTTTGACGTTCAGAGTCCGACAAAATATTACGCCAAGGCTGACGATCGCCTGTCCGAAATTTATGCGATCGCTATTTATGACGCCCCACAAGTCCGGCGCGTGGATGTCAGCTATTCGTATCCGGATTACACCGGGCTGAAACCAAAAACCGAAATCGACGCCGGCGATATCTGGGCGCCGGAAGGCACAACCGTCAAGATTACCGCCGTGGCCGACAAACCCCTCAAGCAGGGGCTGGTTGTCCTCGGCGAAGGCCAGCAATTGCGCACCACCATCACTAACGACACCCTGATAACGGCTGCTTTCAAGGTGACCGCCGATACCTATTATAAAATCTCGATCACCGACATTGACGGCCTCTCCAACCACCCACCGTCGGAATACTATGTGCACGCTCTACCCGATCAGGCGCCGGTACTAACGCTTGAGAAACCCGGGCGTGACATCAAAGCCACCATGGTGGAAGAAGTGCCGGTGCAGGTTCACGTGGAAGACGATTACGGCTTGACCTCCCTCAACCTGTTCTACACCGTCAATGGCGAAACCGAGCGGCAGGTGGCGCTGCCGATTAGAAAATCGGTCAAGAGCGAGCGCATCAACGAACTGCAGGAAATGGCCGCAAGTCATTTATTCTATTTGGAAGATCTGAACGTACAGCCCGGCGACTTTTTGACTTATTACGTTCAGGCGAACGACCTCACAACCATTAACAACAAAGCACCCGTCACTTCCGAGATTCAGTTCATCGAAATCCGCCCGTTTCAGCAGGAATTTTTCCGGCCGGTTTCACAGGATGGCATGCCTGGCGGCGGAGGCGCAGGCGGCAAACTGTCGCAGGTGCAAAAGGATATCATCGTTGCAACCTGGAAGCTCGTCGGCAGAAAAGACCAGTTAAGCGAAACCGAATTTTTGGACAACTTGAACGTGCTGGTCGAAAGCCAGCAAAACCTGTTGGAAGTTACGCAGAGCACCTTGCTGCAAATGGAACAGCGCACGCTGCTTGCAGGCGAATCTGCGGATAAAATTAGTAACCTCTATTCGCAGGCTATCAAACACATGCGCGACGCAGTGAAGGTGCTGCAAGACACTCGCCTCAACGACGCGCTTACGCCGGAGCGGCAGGCATATCAATATCTGTTGCGCGCCGAAGCGGAAATCACCGAGGTGCAGCTGCAGCAGGCGCAATCTTCGGGGGCCGCCAATGCCGCCAGCCTCGAGGAGCTCTCCCAGCTTTTCGACGAGGAAATGGACAAGCTCAAAAACAAGTACGAAACCATGCGCGAGACCCAGCAACAACAAAGCGAAAAAGAGGTCAACGAAGCCCTGGAAAAGGTCAAAGAATTGGCCCGCCGGCAGGAGCAGTTCAATCAGCGCATGCGCGATCTGGCACGCAAAGATTTAGCCGAAGCAGAGCGCAAACGTCAGATCGAGGAGTTGCGGCGACAACAGGAGGAGCTACGCCGGGAGACCCAGGATCTGAACCGGCAAATCCAAAACTTGCAGCGGCAAAATGCCAGCATTCCCAAAGATGTGCAGGACAGTTTGCGCCGCACCGAATCCGAAATGAACAACAGCTCCAACAGCCTGCGGCAGCAAAACGCCGAACAGGCCGCGGCTACCGGTCAGCGCGCCTTGAACAACCTCAAGCGCCTTGAAAATTCCTTGCAGCGCAATCAAAAGGAATCCCTGCGCAGAAAATTTGACGCCCTCGATCAGCAGCTGCAGGAGCTGGCCGATGCGCAAAAGCAACTGACCGCGGATGTAGAGAAACTCACCAGTGGTAGTGAAAATCAAGATCGGCACCTACAACAAGCCCGCGAAGACCAGCAGCGTGTACGAGAAGAACTTGCCACCACCCAGAAGGAAATTCAGGCGCTGACCGAAAAAGCCCAGGAAGCGAAGGATGAAATTTCGAGAGAGATGCGCAAGTTTTCGCAGGACCTTGAGCGCGCCAATCTCGACAAAAAGATGGAAAGCGCACAGCAGCTGCTGGAACAGCAGCAGTTGAACTCCGCAGCCCAGGCAGAGCACGATATTCAAAATACGCTGGAACGCATGCGGGATAAATTTACCCAGTTGCGCAGCGGCCTGGCTGAAACCGACGAAGAGAAACTCGATTTCGCGCTCGATCAAACTCGCAAGGTGCGGGAGAATTTGGAAAAAATGGAGCGCGAGGCGGAAGAGTTGAGCCGGTCAACCGCGGCTGCGGAAAATCGCGACGGCCAAACGCCCAACCAAACTCACGAAAATGTGCAAGCCGGCCCGAATGAATCGCGGCAAGCGCCGCAAAAACTTGATCCCAACCAGGTCGACTGGTTGAACAACGGGCTGGCGCGCAATCTCAAAGATCTGGAAATGCTGCGGCAGTCGATCGCAGTCGATACCTCACTTTCGCGTCAGCTGGAACAAATTAACCGCACCATGCAAGGCTTAGTGCGAAATTTCATCGGCGGTGATCCGAACCGATTCACAGAGATCGAAGCCCGGGTTTTAAATCCACTGCGAACGCTGGAAGCGGAGTTGGCGCAGAAATTGGAACTGCTACAAAATAAAGAAAAACTCTTCCTGGCGCGGGATGAGAAAGTGCCGGCCCAGTACGAGGAATTGGTGAAAAAATATTATGAGTCGCTGTCGAAGACCAAGTAGATCATGAATTACAAAGAAGCGGCATCAAAAGCGGATGAAAGATCAACAGGATTTATTATCGACTAACGGAGACAAATAAACCCGATGACACAACATTACACTAAAAGAATCTATGGTGTAATTAGTGAAGTTAGTGGTTACTGTTTGGAACTATGCTTGAATTTCTGCTAAAATACAGCCCGGTCGTCATCCAGGAAGGCAAATTCGCTTTCAGAAATTTTCCGCCGGTCATTATCTTGATCGCCGTGGCTACTGTCCTGGCGATCGTTCTGTGGACCAGCTATCGCAAAACCACCTTACAGCTCGGCCGGCCATTCAAAACCACGCTGATGATTTTAAAATTGGCCGTCATCGGGTTATTGCTGGTGGCGCTGCTCGAACCCGTTCTGACCGTCACCACCGTGGTTCCACAGAAAAGTTCGCTGGTAGTGCTGGTGGATGATTCCAGGAGCATGTCGATAAAAGACGCCCAGAGCCAAGTTTCGCGTTTGAGCTATGCAGCCAATTTGCTGGGCAATCCTGCTCGTCCAGGTCTGCTGGCCGACCTTGGAAAGAACTTCAAACTGCAGACGTTCAGATTTTCCTCCGAGGTGGAGTTCCTCAGAGACGCCAACAGCACCACCGGCCAGGGCGCGGTTTCCGACCTGGGCAAAAGTTTAGGCTTCGCGGCCGACTTGACCGATCAATCTGCCGTCGCCGGCGTGGTGTTGTTAACCGACGGAGCGGACAACGGTGAGGCGGATCCGCTCGAGACGGCAGCATTGTTGAAAAATAAAAATGCGCCAGTGTATGTCGTAGGCATCGGTAGCGATCTGGCCGAGGACATCGAAATCTCCAAAGTCACAGCCAACCCATCGGCCATCGAAAATTCAGTGGTTGAAATCTCCGCCATTGTCAAAAACAAAAATCTCAACAACAAACCCGTTGAGCTGGAACTGCGTGAAGAAGGCGCGATAGTCAAAAAACAAACCGAAGAGCTGAAGGGCGCCACCACGCGTGTAACCATGAAGTTCTCGCCAACCAAACGCGGCTTCGTGCGCTACACCCTCAATGCGGTAGCGAAAGAAAACGAAACCATCAAAGAAAACAACAGCAAGAGTTTTCTGATCGACAACCGCAGCCGGTCGGCGCGTATTTTGTACGTCGAGGGCTACCCCCGCGCCGAGTTCAAATACTTGCGGCGCGCTTTGCATGGTGACGAAAACCTTGAACTGGTTTCGCTGCTCCGAACCGGCGCAGATAAATTTTATCGCCAGGGTATCAAGCATCAAGATGAGTTGCAGGACGGTTACCCGAAATCCAGGAACGAGTTGTTCAAATATGACGCGATCATTTTCGGCAGTGTTGAGGCCGGCTTTTTTAGCAAGGACGAGCTGGAGAATACCCTCGAATTTGTGGCGCAGCGCGGCGGCGGCTTTCTGATGCTGGGCGGTTTCATTTCATTCAGCCAGGGAGGATACGCCAACACCGCCATCGAAAAACTGTTGCCAGCAGAGCTGCCGTACCAGTCGAGCTCGATGTTAAGTGCCGATCTGACCTTCAAAGACAAATTTAAACTCGTGCTAACGCCCGAAGGTGTGGCGCACCCCATTATGCAGCTTTCGACATTAGAATCTGACAATGCCACACTCTGGCAGAATCTGCCGGAGCTCGAAGGGTACAATCCGCTGGGGCGAGCCAAGCCCGGCGCCACCATTCTGGCCGTGCACCCGTTGAGCGAATATCAGGACCCGAAAATAATCTTGGCCTTGCAGCGCTATGGCAGCGGCCGCTCGATGGCGTTCGCTACGTCCAGTTCCTGGCACTGGCAAATGAGTATGCCGCACGCAGACATGAGTCACGAACGCTTCTGGCGGCAATTGTTGCGCTGGCTGGCGCTCTCCTCGCCAAAACCCCTGGAGGCACATCCCGATAAGGAGTCCTATGTGCCCGGTGAACAGGTGACGCTCAATGTCGATGCTCGCGATAGCTCCTATAACTACATCAACGACGCAACCATCAAAGCCTCCATCACCACCCCCTCCGGCAAAATCGTCGAGGTACCTTTCAACTGGTCATCCAACGGCAAAGTAGAATATATCGGAACCTTTCATCCGGAAGAGCAAGGGCTCTATGTGGTGGATGTTTCGGCGTATTCGGCAAAAGGAGAGCTGCTGGGCAAGACGCAAACCGCGTTTCTGGTGGAGGAATCCAAAGCCGAGTTCACCAACGCGCAATTGCAGTCGGGCTTGCTGAAACGGATTGCGGAAATCAGCGGCGGCAAATATTATCACCAGGATCAGGCGAAAACCCTCGCGGATGAAATCGCGGTGACGGAGAGCAGTTATTCCAAATTAGTAGAGTACGATTTATGGGACACGCCGCTCCTCTTCCTCCTGGTTGTCGTAGTTCTTGGAGCGGAGTGGTATGTCAGAAGAAGTTGGGGGTTGTCGTAATCCCAATGTCGAATTACGAATTACGAATTAAGAGCTCGACATTCGGCGTTCCTTGTTCGAAATTCGAAATTCCATAGCGCGGCGGAGCTGCCTGCCCGCGCCGGCGGGTCTGCACAGGCGAAAATCGGAAATCGAAAACCGGAAACCGGAATCGATAGATATGTCACAATTTTACCATAAATGGATACCGAGAACAATTCAACTATTGGTCATGAATAACACAGGACGTCTGAAATTGATGGGCTTTCTGCTGCCATTGGCGTTGCTATCCTCGATCCTCCATCCTCAATCTTCAATGTTTGGCGAGCGCTACGCCCTCATCCTTGGCGGCATCGGCGGGCAGCCGGAGTTCACCGAAACCTATCTGCAGCAGACCAGCCGCATGTACCAGCTCTTGACGGGACGCTTTGACTACGACCCGAAAAACATCACCTACCTGTTTGAGAAGCCGGAATTGGATACTTCCAAAATAGACTATCAAGCCACCGCCGAAAACGTGCGCCAAGCGTTCGCACAATTGGGGCGCAACCTCAAGGAGAACGATCAGCTTTTCATCTTTATGGTGGGCCACGGCAGCTACGATGGCGACTGGTGCAAATTCAATCTCGTAGGTGCGGATCTGCGGGACATCGATTTCACCCAGCTTTTGGATTCTCTGCCTACAAAAAAAATCATTTTGGTAAATGCCACCAGTGCCAGCGGCCCCTTCGTTGAACGGCTGAGCGCCGCGGAACGAGTCGTCATCACCGCCACCAAGAGCGGCCAGGAGCATTTCGCCACCAACTTCAGCGACTTCTTTTTGGACGCCTTGTCCTCAGAGGATGCCGACGTCAACAAAGACCAGCGCATCAGCATGGCCGAGGCATTCTCCTTCGCCAAAAGCAATCAGGACAAATGGTTCGAGGAAAAACGCCGGATCCGTTCCGAGCACGCCTTGCTCGATGACAACGGCGATGGCAAGGGCAGCCCGACATTGGACGCAGCCAACGATGGTACCCGGGCGAGCCGGGTATACCTGGGCCCGGTGTCAGCCGAGTGGCAGGGCATTGCCAGTAAAGCTCAGTCCGGACAGGCCTCGCCCACCGATAAATTGCGTATGGAGAAATTGGCGCTGGAACAGCAAATTGAAGACTTGAAAGCTAAGAAAGCGCAGATGTCGTCCGAAGTGTACAGCCGCGAACTCGAGACGCTGTTGGTGCGATTGGCAAAGCTCAATAAGGAAATCAAGGAGAAACCTGGGAATTAACCTCCCGGAGGGCTGTTCAAAAGGCAGCTGTGATTGCGCTCCTGA
>DASWHH010000005.1:0-4333 GCA_036398295.1 bacterium | reverse complement strand
AGCCTGGTGGTCGAAGTTGGTGGACGCCATGTTTTACCTCGGCGAGAAGTGGGGGGCGGCGTATCAACCAGAAGAGTTGGTGCTGTGGACGAGCGAGCCAGTGGTGAAGAACTTCAGCACCGGCTGGGGCCTTGCCACGCGTCTCAAGACCGGGCAGGGATGGAAAGTTTTTAAACGACCAGCCTTCAATATTTTTGAAATGCTGGGATCGTTGGGGAATGAACGACTGGCGGTCGGCGGCTCGAACTTTGGCGATCCGCTGCGCGCTTTCGCTACCCGCCAAGAAGACGGCTCGGTCCAGATTCTGGTCTATCATATCGACGAATGGGATACCGACAACGCCAGTCCGGATTCGCAGCAAGTTAACCTGGTGGTGGAAAACCTGCCGTTTTCAGATTTCAGCGTTCAGTGCTACATGATCGACGAGAGCCATTCCAACAGCTTTACGGTTTGGAAAAGCATGGGCAAACCGGAAATTCTTGACCCGAAACAGGCCGAGCTCTTACAGAAGCGCGATGATCTGGAAATGTATGAGCCCGTTGCCTTCGAACAATCGCCGGGGCGAGATTTTAAAAAGGATTTTAAACTGCAAAGCAACAGTGTTGCCTTGTTCATTCTGTCAAAAGGACGTTTAGTTACTTTGAAAGGAGGAACCGTCGATGTTCAATGAATTGAGAGTGATTATCGAACTCAGAAAACTCTGGAATGGAATGCTCATTCTTTTGTTATTTGGTGTTGCCCAGACCGCATTTGCACAAATTCCCAACCACACTTATCCTCGCACCGCCGTGCAGCATTTCGGCAAAGCCCCCGAGGAGTGGTATGCGAGATTTGATATGAATCTGTTGCCCTGGAGCAACGAAGCCAAAATTCGACGAATTAAGCAAATCAATCCCAAAAGTCTGTTCATCTGGGTGGATGGCTGGACCTCCTACAGTTCGCGCAACCCTGTGATCAATTACGTGGCGAGCGAAGCTCCGGCGTGGTTCGCCGTCGATTCCAAAGGCGAAGTCCCGCAACTTAGTTGGGGAACACTCATGGATATGTCGAGCCTGTGTCCGAAAGTGGGCGGTAAGCGCTTTGTGGATCGGCATCCTGAAGAGCTCCTGAAGCACGTCGATATCAATCTGGTGGATGGCATCGGCAGCGACTGGTGCTGGGGCCGACCCCACGGCTTGAAAGATCTTGATCTTGATCGTAACGGCAAGAACGATTTTGATGAACACGGGCGCAACTGGGTGGATGAACGGTGGTTGGAGGGTGTCGAGGCGTTCATCGCCAATCTGCGGCAGCAAATTGGGCCAAACAAACTCATCTGGGTCAACTCAGGACAATTTCACAATTGGGGTTGGACCAATGCCAACGGCCTCGATATCGAACGCCAGTCCGGTTTTCTTGACTGGGACTTCTACTGGCGACAATACCAAAAATTTATGGAGCAAGCCCGTGAGCCGCGGATCCTGCTTATGGATGTTCGCGCCGATTGGGAAGATCCCATTCGTCCGGACAACACCAAAAATTATTTCAAGCTCATGCGCTTCATGTTAACCGCCACCATGTTAGGCGACGGCTACTACAATTATAGCCCGTTGGAGGGGGGCGAACACCACTTCCAGGCCTATTACGATGAGTTCGATTTGAACCTGGGGTACCCCACTCAGCCGGCGCAACAGCTGAATAACGGCGTCTATGTGCGCTTTTTTGATCTCGGCGTGTCCATTTGCAACGCCAGCGGTAATCCGGTTACCGTTGGCGACAGCGATTTGCGCTCTCTAAACGGATACGCCGGACCATACTCTCGCTTCAATGGTGGCCAGGATCACGCTCATAACAACGGCCAAAAACTCGGCTCCGTCGAATTGTGGGGTGGATACAACCGGCGCTCAAATGGCGATATCTTGATTGGTGACGGTATTATCCTGGTCAAAGAACCCAGGGCCGTGGTTTCGGATCTTATGGTCGATGTCATCAACCTCGATACCTCTCCTGGTAGTGATGAAGCCAAGCTTACCGGCGGTTGGCAGCTCACCGAGGACGGGGATCTTTTCTGGAACCAGAACACGGATGGTCCCAAAGGCTGGTATCCCCACGCGATTGTTTCCGGAGGGGACGGCAGCCAAACGGCAACTTACTCGCCGAGCATTGGGGTGCCGGGCAAATACGAGGTGTTTGAATGGCATGGCAGGGTTTCGGGCCAGCTCGCTACCAATGTCCCGGTCACTATTTACCACAGCGGCGGCACCACCACCACAACCGTCGATCAAACCAGAAACCAGGGAGCGTTAAATAGTCTGGGGGTTTACACGTTTCCGGCGGGAAGGTCCGCAAAGGTTGTCATTTCCAATAAGGCCAACGGCATCGTCATGGCAGATATGATTATTTTTGGCTATCGCGGCGAGGATGGCAATCAGGACACCGAGGCGCCGAGCCCACCCACCGGAGTCAGGACCAGTTCGGGGGAATAGGCAACCGGAAAATTATTCGAGGAAATGTCTCAGGGGGAATTTGCTGCTCCACGCAAATTCCCCTCTCTTCATGAATCAACCAATGTGTCAAGAAGACGGGAAAGGATGAGTTGCACAACCCTTCATGCTATTAAAAACCTCAAATAGTTTCTCGCAAGTTATTTTTGAACGAAGATTTGAGCTGGCGCTCTGTTTGATTGTCGCTTGGGCCTTTCTATTACGTGCCTGGGGTGCCACCAGCGGTCTCCCGATGCTCAATGTTAAAGATGAGGGACAAATGATCCCGGCGGCTGTGCGCTTCGGATCCGGTGATTTCAATCCCCACTCCTTCACCTATCCCAGTCTCTACAAGTATCTGCTGTTTTTTCTCTACGGAATCTATTTCGCGGTCGGCAGAATTTTTGGAACATTTTCGAGTGTCGAAGATTTTAAGCTGCACTACTTCAACGACCCCTCCGATTTTTACGTGATTGCCAGAGTTTGTTCTGCCCTGCTGGGAGCGCTCACCGTCCTCATGGTGTATTTCATCGGCAAGCAGCTTCACAGCAATAGGATTGGTCTGGTGGCGGCGCTGCTGTTCTCGGTTGATTTCCAGCACCTGCGCTACTCGCATCTGGCCAAACCAGATGTTGCGATGATCTTTCTAATGGTCACTGCCATTTATTTTGCATGTCGTATCGCCACCGCGGGCGCGCTCCGAAATTACATTTGGGCCGGGGTTTTCGGTGGATTGGCCATCTCGGCGAAATACAACGCGGTTACCGTTGTGATCCCGATCGTGGTAGCGCATTTGCTTGTCGGATCGGAAAGGAATTTTTTTCTGAGACTGCGAAACAATTTTCACTATTTGATCCTTTCACTGTCTTTGGTTGGCGTATTCTTTTTTGTCGGAACCCCGTTTGCACTGTTTGATTACCGCACTTTTGGGCGTGACCTGGAATTTGTCAAACTGGTAGTTTCACGCGGTGATGCCGGCCACGACTACCTTTCTACAGTGGCCTATTACTTCAAAGAAATGTTTCTCCCGGGTAGTTGGAGTTGGCAAGGAAAGTATGCCGGATTGCTGATACTCGCCGGCCTTTTGCTGGCGCTGTTTCGACGCCGGCGCCAAAACTGGATAATCCTATCTTTTATCATAGTTCATTTCTTTTATTTTACTTATAAAACGTCCAGCGATTTGCCGAAGCCGCACTATTTGCTGCCGCTGCTGCCGCTCATGTTCATCTTTGCTGCACAATTTCTGGAGTTTCTCACTGCGAGACTGAAAACTGCTGAATTCTTTAAGACCGGCGCTCTGGCTGTCGTCGTTATACTGTTGATGCTGGCGCCCACCAGGGTCGCATACTTCTTTAATTACGAGCTGAGTCGGGAGAGCACAGATGAGAGGGCACGAAACTGGATTCTGGAGAACGTTCCCTCCGCTACGCGCATTCTGCAGGTGGGTCGACATAGTCTGGCTCTGCCTGAAAACCGGCAGAGCTTGAAGGAAAATTCTGCGGATTCGCCGCCGGACGTTTTGCAATCAAAAATCAAAGCCGTCACCAAATTCCCCGGCAACACCTATTACATCTGCCGTCTCGATCCGGGCTGGAATGTGACCGAAGAGATTGTTCAAACCATGGAGGAACTTCCCCTGGGGGTGAAGCTGCCTGAGAGCGAGATGTTTAACTTGAGCTATTGGCTGGAGAAAGAGGTGCAGTTGGTTGTCATTATGGGCGAACGTCAGGGCGTGCGCGGATCGTTTTTGGATAGCGTGCATATTTCGCTGCTAAATTTTGGCCAGCAATTGGAAACGGAGGCCCAGCTCGTGACAGAATTTGTGCCGGAGGAACCGCACGTTCCCGGGCGCTGGATACGAATTTATGAGC
>DASWHH010000004.1:0-10125 GCA_036398295.1 bacterium | reverse complement strand
TCTTCAAGTGGTTTAGGACGAAGGGCGTTGAATTTTTTGTTGAAGAGCAACTGGCGGAGCGCCTGCAGTTACCACCCCAAATTTCACCTCGATTAAAAGCCGAGGCTTTTTCACAGCGTTGTCAAATGGTCATCTCCTTTGGCGGCGACGGCACCATTCTTTCCACCGCGCGTATTATCGGCAGCTCCGGTGTTCCCATTCTCGGCGTCAAGATTGGCGGCATGGGTTTTTTGGCGGAGGTCGCCCCCGACGAGATTTACTCCGGTCTTGAGGAAATCTTGAACGGTCGTTTTCAGATCGTCGAGCGCATTGTGCTGGCAGGGGAAGTGAGAGCCGGTAGCGAGCCCATGCGATATTTTGCGTTGAATGATTTCGTGCTGGATAAGGGCGCGGTGTCGCGCGTGATTCGGATCAAGACTTTTATCGACGGGCAATTTCTAAACACCTACATCGGCGACGGACTGATCGTAGCCACCGCCACCGGTTCCACCGCCTACTCGCTGGCTGCCGGCGGGCCAATTCTGTTGCCGTCGATGGAGGCCATTATCATCAATCCCATCAGCCCGCACACGCTGGCGGCGCGGCCGGTTGTGATTCCTGGTGATCGCACGGTGACTGCCACGGTAGTGTTCGCGCCTCAGGGCGTCATGCTCAGCGCCGACGGCCAGGGCGGTGAAACGCTGCGCGAAGGGCAGTCCGTCACGATCAGGAAAGCGGACTATCGCATCAAATTGGTATCGCATCCTGGGCGCAGTTTTTATGACGTGCTGCGCGCCAAACTGAATTGGGGCGATGACATTCGCGAAGGATCATGAACGAGGATCGTAAAGCAGACATAAAATCCACGCCGATGATGCAGCAGTACCTGGCCATCAAGGCCAGGCATCAGGACGCCGTCCTCTTTTTCCGCATGGGCGATTTCTACGAAATGTTTTTTGAAGACGCGAAGATTGCCTCGGAAGTGTTGGGCTTGACACTGACCGCGCGCGCCCACGGTAAATCCGCCGAAGTGCCGCTGGCGGGATTTCCCCATCACGCCCTCGATACCTATCTGGCTAAAATGATCAAAGCGGGATATCGGGTGGCGATCTGTGAACAAATTGAAGATCCGAAGCTGGCCAAGACCGTCGTCAAACGCGATATTACCGAAGTGGTGAGCCCGGGCACGGTGCTTGCCGACGATCTGCTCGACAGCAAGCGCAACAATTTTTTGGCCGCGATTTACATAAAAGGCGATATTGCCGGTCTGGCGCTCGCGGATATTTCCACGGGTGAGTTTACAGTGCTGGAAGTGCCGAAGGAACAATTTACAGAAGAGATCACCCGCGCCAATCCGGCCGAACTTTTGCTTTCGGAAGAACAGGCTACTTTCGTGCAGAACCAGTTACCGAAAAATGAACACTACTTTGTAACCCAGCGCGAGCAATGGATATTCAATCGCGACTTCGGTTACGAAACCCTCACCAAACATTTCGGAACGCTTTCACTGAAGGGATTTGGCTGCGAAGATTTAGATGCCGGGGTATCTGCAGCAGGTGCGGCCATTTATTATTTGAAGGAAGCCCAGAAAGGACAACTGGCTCAAATCAACCAACTGCAGCGCCAGACCAGTTCCGAATTCATGAGCCTCGACAGCGATACGCGTCGCAACCTCGAGCTGGTAAAATCCATCCGCAGTGGCGGGACCCAGGGCACGCTCATCGGAGTCATCGATAAAACTCGCACTCCCATGGGCGGCCGCCGATTGGTACAGTGGATGCTCAGGCCGCTGCTAGATCCCGCCCGGATAAAGCGCCGCCTTGATGCTGTGGAAGAGTTGCTCACTTCCGCGAACGTATTGAAAGAGGTGCGCGAAACATTTGGGCGGATCGGGGACCTGGAGCGGTACATTTCGAAAATTACCACCAACCGCGCCTCGGCCCGGGATTTGGTCGCCATCAAGAATTCGCTCAAATTGATCCCGGAAATCAAAAGAGTTTTAACAGGTGCCGAGGCGCTCGAATTGCGCGAAATAGTAGATCGGCTCGATGAATTGAGCCGCTTGGTTGTGGAAATCGAACGCGCGGTCGTCGATGACCCGCCGCTCGCCGTCACCGAAGGCGGCATCATCAAGCGCGGCTACCATACTGAACTGGATGATCTGCGCGACGTCGCCTTCTCTGGCAAAGACTGGATTGCGCGGCTGCAGCGCGAGCAGCGTGAACGCACCGGCATCTCGTCGTTGAAAGTCAGTTACAATAAAGTTTTCGGGTACTACATCGAAGTGACGCGGCCCAATCTCTCGAAGGTCCCTGACCATTATATCCGCAAGCAGACCCTGGTTAACGCCGAGCGTTTTATCACCCCGGAGTTGAAGGCTTATGAGGAGAAGGTGCTCGACGCGGAGGAGAAGATCGTCGCCCTGGAATACGAGCTATTTGACGGTGTTCGCAAACAGGCGGCCCAACACGCGCCGGTCATTCAACGCAATGCCCAGCTCATTGCGGCTCTCGATTGTTTCGCCGGCTTTGCCCAACTGGCCATTGAAAACAAATATGTTCGCCCGGGAATAGCCACCTCGTCGGCCATTGTTATTGAAGCAGGTCGTCATCCCGTAGTGGAAAAACTGTTGCCCTATGGCGAGTCGTTTGTCACCAACGATACCATGCTCGACAACCACGAGAATCAGATTATCATCCTGACTGGACCCAACATGGCTGGTAAGTCAACCTACTTGCGGCAGGTGGGACTAATTGTGCAATTGGCCCAGATGGGATCATTTGTCCCGGCAAAAAGGGCCGAGATCGGCGTCGTGGATAAGCTGTTCACGCGGGTCGGCGCTTCCGACAACCTGGCTGGCGGCGAGAGCACGTTTTTGGTAGAGATGAATGAAACCGCCAACATTTTGAACAACGCTACGCCACGCAGTCTGATTCTGCTCGACGAAATCGGCCGCGGTACCAGCACCTTCGACGGACTCTCCATTGCCTGGGCGGTGGCCGAGTATCTCCACAATGTGCCGAAAGTAGCAGCGAAAAGTATTTTTGCCACACATTATCATGAACTTACCGAGTTGGAGTTGATCTTGCCGCGAGTAAAAAATTACAACGTGGCGGTGAAGGAATGGGGCGAAAACGTAGTTTTCTTGCGCAAGATTATTGAGGGCGGTTGTGACCACAGCTACGGTATTCAAGTTGCAAAGCTGGCTGGATTGCCCGGGCCACTCATCCATCGTGCCCGAGAAGTGCTCGCCAATTTAGAGTCACAGGCGTTGACCAAGAACAATATCCCGAAGCTGGCGCTGACCAGCAACGGCCACGATCCGCAAAAAACCAGGCAGATGACCATCTTCGAGGAGCAGGAGGCCGCGCTGCGTTCCGAGCTTGCCGATATCAATCTCGACGAGATGACGCCGATTGCGGCCCTCAACAAGTTGCATGAATTGAAAAGAAAAATTAATGGCTTGAATTAGCTTTTTGCTTGCTTCTCGAAAGCCCATTCATTAGATTGATTCGAAAAAATCGAGGTGACCAGTTCAAAATTCGCTAAGGTTTTAAGCTGTACAATTCACAAACTCTGAAGTCTTCGCAGGCTCTACGATAATGAAATCTGCGGTGTTACTGAATGGAGTAATGGAGACTTGGATTGCTGGATTAATGAAAGGCAATAGCATTGATCCAATAATCCATCAATCTGTTAAATCCATCATAAATTAATAGAGCCTGACCGTAAAGTCAACCTTGGCACTGAGGTGTAACATCATGCGTCGCCTTATTCTCTTACTTCCGTTTATTTTGTCCCTGTTGGCAGCAGACATTGGTTTTGCAGGTGGCCCTTCCACCGCAAAATATGCCGGCGAGTTTTTGAGTCTCGGCGTTGGCGGTCAGTCGCTGGGCATGGGCGGGGCGTTTGTGGCAGTGGCTCGTGATGTCACGGCGGGATATTGGAATCCGGCGGGACTGGCTTTTATCAACTATCCCGAAATCATGCTCATGCACTCACGCCAATTTGCGGATGCCGAAAACTACAATTACGCCAGTGTCGCGCTCCCTGTGGGCCGGCGCAGCAGCCTTGGTTTGAGTGTCATCCGGCTCGGAATCGACAACATCAAGAAAGTCGGACTCAGTAATCCGGAAATAGGTTTAGGTGAATTTTACGAAGATGAAAACGGCCAGTTAGTACAGAATCGCCCGATTGTATTGGATTCGTTTGGCAGCGCCGATTATGCCTTTTTTCTCACCTATGCCAAGCGGGTTTCAGAGGGATTTTCTTACGGTGGCAATGTCAAATTCATCAATCGCAGCATTGACGATAATTCTGCGTGGGGCGTCGGATTTGATGTCGGAGTTATGTTCAATCCGACGTCGAGGCTGATCGTCGGTGTCAACCTGCAGGACATCACCACGACTCTTTTGGCATGGGATACCGGGCGCAGGGAACTGATTACACCATCATTGAAGACCGGCGTAACATATCCTATCACCATCTCTGTCATGGGGGGGCACATTCAACCCGCGCTTGATTTCCTCATTCGTTTTGAGAACCGTCAGGAGAATTCCCTTGCAAATCTTGGTCGCGCCAGCATGGACGTCAACATGGGGTGGGAATATGTTTACCATAACGCGTTCGCGATTCGCCTCGGGTTTTCGGATATTGGCCAAAACGATGTGCAGCTGGATTTCGGCCGTTTCACCGCCGGTGTTGGCTTGCATCTCCCCAAGCTCGACATCGACTACGCTTTTCTCGGACATGAAGAGTTGGGCACTACCCATCGCATCTCAGCCCGCCTCACCCTTGAGGAAACGAAATTCAAACGCAACAAATGAAAATCTTCGCCCTCGCCTTATCGTCGTCCCGTCTCCTCGAAGCGGAAAGTCGTTGACTTCGCCGTAATTTCCAATGGAAAAAAAGCGAAAATTTCAATTGACAAGCTTGAAAAATTATTGTATAATGTAAGTCAATTGAATATTGAAACTTAATGGATGTCGATTTCAGCCTTTTTCGAGACCAAAATTTCAGAATTTTGCAAATCCACAACCACCACAGCCGAGTAGGGCACTATGATTTTCAGCATGACAGGGTTTGGACGGGGCGAGCTCATACAAAACGGTTTGGAAATTCACGTCGAGATTCGGTCACTGAATCATCGTTTTTTGGAAGTTGAAATTCGGGCCCCCAAACCGGTTCTGGCCTTTGAGCAGGAGATCAAGGAGTTGGTGCGGTGCCATTTGTCACGTGGGCGAGTGAGTTTGACGATTGCGTTGAAGGGGGAGGAGGAACCCACCAGCGGGCTGACAATCGACAAGGCATTGGCTGCAACTTACGTCAAACTCTTGCGCGAGCTTCAGGAGGAGCTTGGCTTGGAAGGCGGCATAAAACTGGAGCAACTGCTAAGCTTCTCTGATATCATTTCATATGAGCCAACCAAGCCTTCGGATTCGAACATTTGGGAGCCGCTCAAACAAGCCATTCAAGTCGCCTTGGAAGACTTGAAAGCCATGCGGCTCAAAGAGGGGGAGGAAATCAAGAAGGACTTACATACCCGGATTCAGGGTATCGATACCATCATCAGAGAAATCGAGGCGCACGCCAAGCTGCGTTTGCAGGAGGTGTTTGTGCGCTTGAAGGAGCGAATCACAGGATTGACCAAACTCGAAGGTTTGGACGAAGGGCGGTTGGAATTAGAGATTGCTTTGTTGGCCGACAAAGTGGATGTGACCGAAGAGTGCACCCGTTTCAAAAGCCACAATGCTCTCTTTTGGGACTACCTCGAAAACGGCAAATCCGAGGGACGTAAATTAAATTTTTTGCTGCAGGAGATGCATCGCGAAGCCAACACCATTGGCGCCAAAGCCAATGATGCGGAGATAGCCCACCGGGTGGTCGAGATTAAGGAGGAGGTGGAAAAATTACGGGAACAGGTTCAGAACATTGAGTAGCGGTGATGGAAACCAAGGGCCTGCTGGTTGTGATTTCGGCTCCATCGGGAGCGGGAAAAACATCGGTTATTCGCAAAGTCCTGGCCACCGGGGATGAACGGTTCCGTTATTCAATCTCAGCTACCACACGCGCGCGGCGCGGCAACGAGAGGCCTGGCGAAGATTACTTTTTCTTAAGCCCGGAGGATTTTGACGCCGAGCGGTTGCGGGAAGAATTTGTAGAATGGGCGGAAGTTCATGGCCATTATTATGCAACTCCGAAGACGCCATTAGATAAATGGCTGGCGGAGGGAGGCATCGTTTTCCTGGACCTGGATGTGGACGGCGGCCTGGCCATCAAAGACAAATATAATGATACCGCCATCCTGATATTTATCAATCCGCCATCTTATCAAAGTCTGGTGGACAGGTTGAGAAGCCGTGAGACCGAAAGTCAGGCGCAGATTGACAAGCGCTTGGAACGTTACCCGAAAGAGATGCAAAATTCACAAAAGTATGACTACCGCATCGTCAATGAGCAATTGGATGCGACTGTAAAAGAGATCATCAAGATCGTTAACCACCACATAGATAAAATAAACCGTACCCATAAGTAAATTTGGAGGTTGCATGATTAATACCCTGCCGCTTAATGAGTTGGAAAAGTATACCGACAACATTTACGAAGCGATTATTGTGCTGGCGAAACGCGCACGTCAAATCAACAATGAGCAGAAGCAGTCGCTGGTAAACGAAAACGGCGAGGAGTACGAGGAATTCGATGAGGATGATGTGGGCGAAATCGAAATGACCAAAGCGGATTATGTGCCGTTGCCAAAGCCAACCACTTTAGCTCTTAATGAACTGCTTTCCGGAAAAATCAAGTTTGAATATTACGAGGAGGAGCAGCCGGACGACGAGGAGAAAGAAGGTTAGTCGCTTCATGTTTTTGGCGTCAAAGAAAATTGCCGTTGCCGTAACCGGCGGGATTGCCGCCTACAAGACCTGTGAAGTTATCCGCGAGCTCAAGAAAGCAGGCGCCGAGGTTCGCGTCACCATGACCGAGTCGGCAAAACACTTTGTAACCGACTTAACTTTTGCGTCTCTCTCTGAGCATCCGGTTGTCTCTTCGCTGTTTGAGGAGAACGAATTGGCCGGCATCGCCCATATTGACCTGGCCAGGTGGTGCGATGTGCTGCTGGTGTGTCCTGCCACGGCCAATGTCATTGGCAGAGTGGCCAACGGTTTGGCAGACGACATTGTTTCGACGACGATCATGGCAACCAAGGCGCGTGTGGTTTTTTGCCCGGCGATGAATTCCGTCATGTGGGAGAATGCCATTGTGCAGGCTAACGTTGACAGACTGCGAAAATCAAGCTACGAATTTGTGGAGCCGGAGTGGGGTGCACTCGCCACCAGTTCCGAGGGGAAAGGCTGGGGGCGTCTGGCGTCTACTGCGCGAATCATGCAAAAAATGAAACAGGTACTGCTGGGTTCGTCGGAATTGCAGGGCCACAAGGTTCTGGTGACGGCTGGCGCGACCCGTGAGCCGCTGGATCCCGTGCGGTTTCTTACCAACTATTCTTCCGGCAAAATGGGTTTCGCACTCGCCGAGGCCGCGAAATTGAGAGGCGCAGATGTGGTGTTGATTGCCGGCAGCAATCACTTGCAGCCGCTCGAAGGTGTGAAATACCTCGAAGTCACTACGGTTGACGAGATGAAAAACGCCATTTTCAGAGAATACAAAAACACCGATGTGTTACTGATGGCTGCTGCCGTATCCGATTACCGGCCGAAGCAACGCGCGCATCGCAAGATCAAAAAAGGCGAGGCTGAACAGACGCTGGCACTGGAAAAAACGGTGGATATTTTGGCGGAGCTGGGAAAAGAGAAAGGCAATTGCGTTCACGTGGGCTTTGCGCTGGAGACCGATAATGGCTTGAACAATGCGACACAAAAATTGCACACCAAGAATTTGGATTTGATCGTCCTCAACGATCCGTTGGAGCCGGGCGCGGGATTTGTGGGCGACACCAATGTGGTGACTTTTCTGTCCGCCGACGGCGCCATCGAAAAACTTCCCCAATTGCCCAAGTTTACGATTGCCAATCTGATTCTGGAGCGGGTCATCAAATTCAAGCAACTCAAAAATAAGCAGGCCGCGGCGGTATAGCGTCATCGAACAAATGAATCGCGTTGAATTCTTAGACCACGCCGAGAAGTTTTTGATTCAACAAGCCGAGTTGTACGGGGCTGAATTTTATTCAGAAACAACAGTTGCGGCAAAGACGAATACGACAAATTACCCAACCCTGGCGCAGTTTCATGACGCCATCAAAGATTGCCAGAAATGCCGACTGGCCAGGGGGCGAACTAATTTTGTGTTCGGGGTGGGTAATCCCAGCGCCAAATTGCTGTGCATCGGGGAGGCGCCGGGATATGAGGAAGACAAACGAGGCGAGCCGTTTGTGGGCGAAGCCGGCCAGCTATTGAATCGCATGTTAGCGGCGATCGAGTTTTCGAGAGACGAGGTTTACATAGGCAATATAATCAAATGTAGACCGCCCAATAATCGCGACCCGGAGGCAGATGAAATTGCCGAATGCCTGCCATACTTGAAGCAGCAAATCGCGATGATCAACCCGAAGTTGATCCTGGCATTGGGGAGAATTGCCGCGCAGAGTTTATTGGGCAGCACCGAAAGTCTGTCGCGTTTGCGTAAACAAGTGCATCGCGTTGGTGAGATTCAAATGGTGGTGACCTATCATCCGGCGGCGCTGCTGCGAAATCAGCATTGGAAACGCGAAGCCTGGCAAGATATGAAAATGCTGCGGCGGTTGTACGATCAGGAAGTTGGTGACAAGCCAGTCGTCGATTTGGACAAACGATCATGAACAACAAGATTGCAGATAGAGAGATTTTAACCGAACGCATGCCGCCGCATGCCATCGATGCAGAAATGGCGGTGCTGGGTTCGATGCTCATCGACAAAGAAGCCGTGACGAAATGCATGGAGCTGGTGGATGAGACGGCCTTTTATAAAACGGCGCATGTGAAGATTTTTCAAGCTGCTGTAAATTTAGACGCTCGCGGTGGGACGGAAATCGATTATCTTACCATCACCGATGAGCTGCAGAAAATGGGCGTTCTCGAGGAAGTGGGCGGCCCCTATTACATCACCGAACTTGCGAACAAAGTGCCGTCAGCGGCCAGCGTCGAGTATTACGCCAGGATCGTTTTAGAGAAGTCACTATTGCGGAAATTGATCGAAGTCTCCACCGAAATTGCCCGCGAGGCCTTCGAAGCCCGTGAGGATGCGGCGGATGTCCTCGACACGGCGGAGCAGAGAATATTCTCTCTTTCTGAGAAGAAGCTGCGTAAAGGCTTCCAACCAATTGCGCCGATTCTTGGAGCTACGTTTGATATCATCGATAGCTTTCATAAACGCAAGGGTAGTGTGACGGGGATTCCCACCGGGTTCAAAAAGTTGGATGAACGCACCTCGGGATTTCAGAATTCCGATTTGATCATCGTAGCGGGCCGGCCCTCAATGGGGAAGACGGCGTTTTGTCTCAACATTGCCCGCAATGCCGCGGTGGATTATGCTATTCCCGTCGGAATTTTCAGTCTCGAAATGTCCAACACCCAGCTGGCCATGCGAATGTTGTGCAGCGAGGCGCGGGTCGACTCCCACAAAGTCCGCACCGGCCGACTTTCCGATAACGAATGGCCGAAATTGAGCACCAGCGTGGGGCGCCTGGCAGAAGCGCCGATTTATATCGATGACACTCCGGCCTTAAATGTGCTGGAAATCCGCGCCAAAGCCCGCCGTTTGAAAGCGGAGAAAAAGATTGGCATGGTGGTCATCGATTACCTGCAATTGGTCAAAGGTCCAAAAAGCTCGGAAAGTCGTCAAGTCGAAATTTCATTAATATCGCAGGCGTTGAAGGCTTTGGCGAAAGAACTAAATATTCCGGTCGTGGCGCTGTCACAGCTTTCACGGGCTGTGGAATCCCGCGGCGGTGACCGCCGGCCGATTTTGTCTGATTTGCGCGAATCCGGTGCGATCGAGCAGGACGCGGATGTGGTGATGTTCATTTATCGGCCCGAGATGTACGGTCCGACTGAGGACTCCGGCATCGCGGAGATCATTATCGCCAAGCAACGCAACGGCCCGACCGATACGGTGAAAGTGCACTTTCATAAAGACTACGTGCTCTTTGCCAAC
>DASWHH010000003.1:0-3581 GCA_036398295.1 bacterium | reverse complement strand
GCCGCGCTATAGTCAATATCTTGCAGATTGAGAAAGACGAGCGCGTCGCGGCTTTTGTGAACGTGAAGGAATTCAACGAGAAACTTTACGTGGTGATGGCGTCCAGGCGCGGCGTTATCAAAAAGACGGAGTTGTCCGCCTTCAGCAATCCGCGGCGCGGCGGCATCAACGCTATGGGCGTCAAAGAGGGCGACGATCTCATCGACGCCAAAATCACCGACGGCAGCCATGATATTTTGCTCGGCACCCATGACGGCATGTCCATCCGTTTCCATGAGAGCGAAGTGCGCGACATGGGCCGCACCGCCTCCGGTGTGCGCGGCATTTCTCTCGGAGAAGACGACTACGTGATTGACATGGTGGTTATCAAGCGCGAGGGCACCATCCTGGCGGTGACCGAGAAGGGCTACGGCAAGCGCACTCACATCAAAGAATACCGCGTCAGCCATCGCGGCGGCAAAGGTATTTTC
Organism: bacterium; assembly: GCA_036398295.1. Taxonomy (GTDB): domain Bacteria; phylum Zhuqueibacterota; class Zhuqueibacteria; order Oceanimicrobiales; family Oceanimicrobiaceae; genus DASWHH01. The sequence goes on along the minus strand of DASWHH010000003.1, from coordinate 3,111 downwards.
ACCGTCAAGGTCACCGACAAGACCGGCCACATGGTGGCGCTCAAAGAAGTCATCGACGAGGACGACATCATGATCATCACCAGCAACGGCGTGGTCATTCGCCAGAGCGTGGTGAAGCTGCGCACCCTGGGCCGCAACACCCAGGGCTTCCGCTTGATTAAATTAGATGAAGACGACACGGTTGCCGATGTAGCGCGGGTGGTGAAAGAGGAAGAAGACGAGGAGGGAGAATAGATGCGTGCCAGGAAGGCAGCTTCTGGATTCAATTTGCGATCCGGGTCAGGCTTCGCAGGAGTAATGGAGTACTGGAGTGATGGAGTGTGACGCAGCATCGCGCATGGGGGCGAAGAGCGAGGCGCCAAAAAGCTACGCGCTCTGTTCTTTGCCTATTAATCCAGTACTCCAACACTCCATTACTCCACCACAGCCTTACCCCGCAGCCATGAAACAGAATGGATGCTAGTAAACCAAAATAGTAAGAATTTGTTTACAATGGGGCTATCGGAGGGGTAGCCCCATTTTTTTCTTCGCTTTTGAAAAGATCATAAACCACCAAGACTCAAAGGGCACAAAGAGTATGAAAACGGAATCGTCTCGATCCGGCGCGTAACGACAGTTATTCTGCGTAAGGTCCAATTTTGTCATTCAGGAGGAAACTTTTCAATCAAGCGTCAGAGGCAACAATCAAAAAAGGTTATGCTTGAATGACATTCAAGTCCCTTAAGAGATGAACATGAATCGCTTTTTCTTTGTGGTCTTTGTGCCTTTGTGGTGAAATCTAACCCTGATAAACCATGCTATCCGAAATCTGGCAAAACGAAAAACAGCGGCTGGCAAACAGCCTGTATCAACGGCTTCTGCAAGGGCGGGATGCGGTGTCCTGCCTGGAGCTGCTCGGCAACGGCTTGCCGGAGGTATTGGAGATTCTGGTGAGCCGGCGCGTGCAGCGCCACGTCGAGGAGGCCTTCCATCTGCTCAATCCGGCGAGCTTTAATCTTGAAAAGGAAGTTTTACAGCAACGCCTCGATGACCTGAAAGCCGGGTTGATTTTCGAAACCAAACTCACCGCCAGCGAACTCGAGCAAGCCTGCCATTCTGCGGTAGCTCTGCAATGGAACGTGCTGGTGCGGCCGCGCACCACCCTGTGCGTTCTGCTTTTTGAGTCCGCCAACGAGCGCGCCAAGGATGATGTGATCGTAGTTGCGGAAGGATTCGGCGAGGAGCGGTTGTTCATCAGAAAGCTCGTTGCGACCCTGCAAGAGCTCGACTCACCGCATATCGTACGCGATTTGTTCGAGACGATCAGTCGCACCGCCGAGCAGTCCGTTCTTGGAGAAACCCCCATTTCCGCGCTGCTCACGGAATTCAAATTGGTGATGGATTTCGAATCTCAGGTGACCGCTGCGGCGTGCACAACGATTGGTTCACCCACTTTGCTCGGCATGTTAGTCGAGCGTGAGCTGGATGCCCTCGCCGACGATTTGCAGGAGGAGTCCGGCAAGGAAAGCTGGACGTTAGGCGAAATCGAAAGCGTCCTGGAGAGGTACTGGCTGGTGGGCAGGCCCGGAGTGGTTGAATCGGGGAAGAATTCGGATGCGGTTAGCGAAAAGGAGGTCGACGGGCGGGTACGGTTTGCGTTTGTGGAGGAGTGAACGCAACTTAACAAAGAGCTTCCATATTTGAACGAAGGTTCTTATATTTGTCAAAACGAGAAGTCCAATGGCTAACAACAAAAGAACATTGAAGAGCCCAATGCGAATCGGGAGGGTTTCTCGCCGCAGTCTTAGTGATGCCGTTTGGGCAAATCCAGATATTGCCAGTACCAAATAATGGCTGGGTTGTGCGGAAGATTTCCGCGAGCCGTATAACGGCTAAGTTCGCAACTCAGAAAGAGGCCGTTGAATATGCCAGGCAGCTGATTAAAGAACAGCATTCCACTGCAATTGGCATGGACGAGATGGCAAAATAAGGCGGTTGCATTCGAACCGAGCAGACATGCCGTCGACTAAAGTCTAACTCAGGATTGGCCATCTTATGACGACAACGTCTTCATCAATTGCCGTTTGACGATCAGTATCGATCACTATTCTACGCCATCGTTTTTGCCGTACATGACATCTCGCGCACCGAGCTTGATCCACAACTCAAATTGCCGCGCTTCAACATGCCGCTTGAGCTTGGTTTGTTCTTAGGCGCCAAATGCTACGGCGGCAAACGTCAGAAAAGAAAATCCTGCAAAATACTCGATACCGATCGCTATAGATTTCAGAAGTTCTGTTCTGACATCGCGGGCCAGGATATTTCAGCACATGGAAATAAAATCGAGCGCGTCATCCGCGCAGTACGGGATTGGCTAAGGAGCTGTCGGCCAGCCGTATCGATCCCGGGTGGTTCCAAAATTACCGAGCGATATTATCTTTTCAAGGGTGCTCTTCCGCTCATTTGTGAAGCCCTGCATCTCAAAGAAGAAGAGCTAACCTTTCTGGATTTTCAAAACACACTTTTTGAATGGCTGAAGGCCAATCCGTGGTAGGGATTGGGAGCACGGCGTACGGACACAATTGGCTTTCAAGCAAGCGCCTCTGGGCTATGCTCTCTGCGCTCTGCGTTACCAAATGGAGAATGACCAATGAGAATGACGCGCCTCATACCGATGCTGCCGGTGAAGAGCATGCCGGCGAGCATCGAGTTCTATCAGAAGCTCGGATTCAGCGTTGAGCAAAGGAATGATGATTGGGGTTGGGCCATGCTTTGCTTTGATGAGTGTCGACTGATGGTGGATCAATCGATCAACCTTCATCGGGGCGCGCCCCGTCAATCCGTTCTCTACCTCTATCCCGAGAACATAATGGAGTATCACCAGCAAGTGCGAAGCAACGGCCTGGATGTCCCCGACCTGGATGTCACTTTCTACGGCATGACCGAGTTTCGACTCGATGATCCAGATGGCAACCGGTTATGGATCGGGCAGAACACCTCGACCTGAGCGTAACAAGGCTTGAAGGCGGAACTCACGAAATCGAGTATAAAACCATAAAAGTTATAGGTCACCACCAAAATCGGGATTCTTAAACCATGCAAACTCAGTACTACACAGCGGCAAGCCTCGAC
>DASWHH010000002.1:0-12140 GCA_036398295.1 bacterium | reverse complement strand
TGCCTGATATGCCCAAATCGTCTCTTTGTTGAAATTGGTATTCAGAGTGATCGTCCTTAAGAATTCATTAACCGTATCCGTTTGCGCGAACTGTAAGACGCCCTCCGGGGAGGTTTGAACTTTGGCTTGCCCACCCAGAGTGAATTTCACAAAATTCCAGAATGCTCCTTCGACATCATTTTCAGATTGAGAACGAGATACTTTTGCGCGGAGATTGGCATTGAAAAGGGTTTGCTCCAAGCTCAAGCTATTTGTGTTGAAAGAGAGCTTTTCGTTTTCGAAAGAAGACCTGTGCCCGACAAAATCGGTATTGGTATCCACATCTTTGGCAAATATATCACTATTCGTTTTGAGCTCGCTCAGGAAGCTAACCAGTTTGAGTTTTGTCGAAGGCAACTTGTAATCCAATACCAATGCCCCTCCCAGACGGTCTTTCTTCCTGTAAATGTCTTGCAACAAGATACTATTGACATACGTGGTATTGACTTGATTCAATTTTGGATTGGTCAGGATGTAATCTGCGCTGAGGGTTTCTGAGTCACGCGCTCTGCTTTCGGCGTCAACCAGAAAAAGTGCACCCAGTTTATTATTAAAAAACCGGTGATCGACGCTCCCCACCACTTTGTAATCATCGTAACTATTCCTCAATCCGTTATTCACGCCCTGTGCCAAAATATCGAAGCTCAATCCCTCGCTTGCCTCTCTCACACTGAAGTTAACGGTTCCTCCCATTGCATTGGCATCGTGGTTTGCAGTTACTGCTTTTTGCACCTCAATGCCGTCGAGCAAGTAGGGAGAGATCATGCTGATGTCCACACTGCGGTTCTCAGGGTCTGTCGAGGGGACCTCTATGCCCTCAACATTTACCTTGTTATGTTGCGAGCTCAAACCACGGATGATGATTTTAGTCCCCTCCCCTCCATCCCTGCTCACGGAAACGCCGGGTAAACGTCCTACTGACTCTGCTGCCGTGGCATCCGGTAATTCCTGAATACGATCGGAAGCCACCACATTCACGATTGAGGTGGATGACAACTGCTGGTTAATGGCCTGCATTTGTCCCTCGGCCTGGGCTGAGACCACCACCTCCTCAGTCTTAACGCCGACATAACTAAGCCCGAAATTCTGGCTGACCTTCTCGCCAGGCGGAACCTGAATCGGAGCCTCTGACTTTTCATATCCGATATAAGAAACCCGCAGCGTATAATTCCCGGGCGGAACGTTTTGAATGAAATAAGCGCCGCGCAGGTCGCAAGCAGCTCCAATGCTGGTTCCGATGATTATGACATTGGCCCCGGGAAGCGGTTCACCGGTTTTGGAGTCCGTTATTTTGCCTTCAATCGCGCCATTGGCGGCCCAGGAGGTGGACGCGTTCAAAAGCAATGAGATCGAGCACACCAGAATTGCGACCAGAATTTTTGTTTTCATTTTTTCGCTCCCTTATACTTTTACCTTTGCTTAGAAAAGCAAATCGATTCAAGTTAAAGCGTTGAAAAAAGAAGAAAAGGAACTAAGCCAACTCTGTCAGGGTTTGGAACCCTGACAGAGTTCAGGCTATTGTCCTCCTCCGATTCTTGCAACCTCAGCAACCATTTTTTCTATTCCGGACACCACCATCAGCTCCGTTTGTCCGCGCGGCTCTTTGGCCTTTACTAAAATCTGCCTGGATTGATCGACCCACGCCTGATCAGCTTTCTGGCCGGACGCGATCATGTCCATTGCCTGTAAACCGATTTCCGAGACTTTCATCAAGTCTTCTGACAGGCTTTCTATTTCAGACAACACCGGCGAGAGCGCAATGACCTGTTTCAGCTCATCATGATTGCTGTGCCATAACTCGAGTCGATTGCGAATCGCCGTGGACAAATCCCTATGGTTGTTGCCGAAGCTGATAAAAGCATCAACGTCCTTACGAAATTCCCTCGCCACTTTTGCATCCGGGCGCGCGGCATCCACGACCCGAGTTAAAGGAGAAGACTGGGTGTGTGGTTTCAAGCGGCCGCGATTGTAGATTTTCACCGGCTCGATCACATCGACCAGATTTTTTAGGGCGCTGATGTCGTGGTTGCGGGTGAGACGCCGCAGCAGCATCGGGTAATTTTTCTCGTGTGTCAATCCATGCTCTTCTAACTGAAAACTGATGCTCTCCAGCCGACGATACATATCGTCGACATCATTCACTTCGCGTGGCGACCAAAAGCGCTCGGCAATCGCGGCAGTGCGCGGCCAGATACGCGAATCGACAGTTTCCGGACTGACGTACTCCGCCCACATCGTCGCCTCGCCACCGAGAATTTTCTGCTGCTGCTCCGTGGTCAGCGGCGTATCCGCCGGCAGCGGATCGTTGAGATAATGGAAATCCGTCGGCTGGATCAAATCAATGTAGTAGCCGTTGGACAGCATACTCTGATATCCCGATTGCGCCGCCTTGACCATCGCGTCGCGACCGCGCCATGATTGGATGACGATGTTGGTCGGCATGGACTCGTGCAGAATCTCGTCCCAGCCAACCATGACCTTACCGTGCTTAGTCAGAATTTTCAAAATGCGGCTGTTGAAGTAAGCCTGCAGCGCCGCGTTGTCTTTCATGCCGTTCTTTTGTTTGAAGGCTTGAATCTCGGGATTCTCGTTCCAGTGTTTGGCTTCATGATAATCGGCGTGTTCAATTTCATCGCCGCCGATATGGAAGTAAGGATCCGGAAAGAGCGCTGCCATCTCGCCAAAGAATTTGTCGAGGAACTTGTAGGTAAAATCATTGACTGGATTCAAGACCGGGTAAAAGATGCCCCACTTCCTTTCAATCTCGTATGGCCCCGGAGCGCTTCCCAATTCCGGATAGGCCGCTGTCCACGAGGTGGCGTGGCCCGGCACGTCAAACTCCGGCACCACGCGGATGCCGCGCTCCGCCGCATAGTCAACGACTTCATTGATTTGCGTTTGCGTGTAATATAACCCGTCCGACCCTAATTCATGCAATTTCGGCCAGACCTTGCTTTCCACGCGAAAGCCCTGGTCGTCGCTGAGGTGCCAGTGCAGGACATTTAATTTCACTGCGGCCATGGCGTCGAGATTTCTCTTAACGACTTCTGCCGGCATAAAATGGCGAGAAGCGTCGATCATCAGACCCCGCCACGGGAAGCGGGGGGCATCGTCAATTTTCACCGCCGGGAAATAGTAGCCCTGTTCATCCACCGCCAGCAGTTGCAGCAACGTTTCCAGACCGCGCAGCGCGCCAATGTCGGTCGTTGCGTTTAAGACAATCTGCGTTGGAGAAACCGTAAGTACGTACGATTCATCTCCACCCAATTTGACTTCGCCGGGACGCTCACAATTTACGACCAGTCCTGCTGAATCAACTTTGACACCCGGGCGGAGGAAATCTTGCGGCAGAAATAAACCGGTTCGTCCGGCCAGACGGCGCAACGTGCGGGTGGCGCCAGGGTAGAGCCGCGTATCGGGAGTTCCTGCTATCGCTATTTTGAAATTCTCGGCCAAGCGGAACCGCCCGTCCTGCCAGTCGGTTTTTGCCGGGAGCGGCATCAAGTCGGGTAACATATACCTCTCTTGCGCAAGGGCTATCGAAAAAAGGACAAGAACGAATCCGAGCATATGCAGCGTTGAAAGTTTGTAACTCGACATCTTATGTCTCCATCGCAATAAGTTGGTTTAAACAACCAGGTAAATGTCGCCAGTTTCATTTGGTGATATTGATCATTCGCAGGTTTTTGGAAATAACCCGCACCGCGAGGGCTGCAACCGCGAAGAAAAGCAAGGCCGCGGCAAAATTCCCGAAAAGAAGTTTTCCAATTCCGAACAGCGTGCTGTAGATGAGCGCCACGCCACACAGCCAACTGACAAACAACCGCCCGAACCCCGAGTCGCTTTGCACGCCTGGAAGCTGCTGAGCGATGGCCTTCCAGCCGACACCACCGGGGTGGACTTTTTCGTAGAACTTGCGGAGAATTTCGTTCGGGACGGGTTTGGTGACAAAAGTCGCTGCCAGCCAAATCACCGTAGTGCCGAGCACCACCGGATAAAGCGTAATGGGTGAGCGCAGGCCATAAGCCAGGGCGATGGGGTAGATGATCAACGGCGCAATCATCGCTGAAATCTCTGACCAGGCATTGATGCGCCACCAGAACCAGCGTAGAATCAAGACCGCCCCCATGCCGGCGCTGGCGTTGATGATGAACTCCCAGGCGCCGGAAATGGTAGTTAAGAAATTCGTCACCACTAAGGAGATTATCAGCATAAGGGCGATCCCGAAGCGAGAGATCAGGACGTAGTGCTTCTCATCCGCCGTTTTTTTGATGAAGCGCCGATAAAAATCGTTGATCAAATAGGAGGTGCCCCAACTGATTTGTGAGGCGATGGTCGACATGTAGGCGGCGAGAAAAACAGCGATCAGCAGTCCCAGCAGACCAGGCGGTAAATAGCGCAACATGAGCTTGGGATACAACACGCCGGGATCAACGGTGTTTTCGTACTTCTCATAATAATCCAAAAATTCTTTTGACTGATTGAGCGCGCCGTCGGAATTGAGTAAAGCCGGGTTGCTGAAAACCTGCACGGCTTGTTCATAAAAAAGCGGATTTTCAGCCTGCAGCGCCGCGGTATTTTCCGCGCGCGGCAGAATGATGAGCGCTGCAAGCGCCACCAGAATCCACGGCCACGGACGAATGGTGTAGTGGGCAATGTTGAACCACAGCGTAGCATACAGACTGTTTTTTTCATCCTTGCAGGCCATCATCCGCTGTGCGATATAGCCGCCGCCGCCCGGATCCGCGCCGGGGTACCAGCTTGACCACCACTGCAGTCCGATGTACGCCATGAACGCGCCGATCGTCAAACTGAGCGCGCCGCCGGTAAGGCCCGAAACCGTCACATCGCCAATGCGTGGAAAGAAATCCAACACTTGCGGGGAGAGCTTGGACCTTATGCCGTACAAGCCGCCGACTTCCGGCAGCCGTACGACAATAACCGCCAGCACGACGCAGCCAATCATGGCAAAAACAAATTGAAAGCTATCGGTGCGCGCGGTGCCGAGCAGACCGGACGCCGCGGCATAAATCGCAATTAAGCCGCCGACGATCACCACCAGCAGAAACGGATCGATGCCGGGAATGGTGACTTTGAAAATTTTCTCCATTGCCTTGTGCACCCAGCCCATGACAATGACGTTGGCAAAAAGTCCGAGGTATAGGGCGCGGAAACCGCGCAGCACTGCGGCGGCCTTGCCCGAGTAACGCAACTCGACCAATTCCACGTCGGTCATGATGCCGGCGCGCCGCCAGAGTTTGGCAAAAAAGAAAACCGTGAGCATGCCGCCAATGGCCATGTTCCACCACAACCAGTTGCCGCCGATGCCGTTGCGCGCCACCAGCTCGGTTACAGCGAGGGGGGTGTCGGCGGCAAAGGTGGTGGCGACCATGGCCGTGCCGGCCAGATACCAGGGGAGGTTGCGGCCGGAAAGAAAAAACTCCTGTGTGCTCTTTCCGGCGGTGCGCGAGTAGTAGGCGGCAATTCCAAAGACCGTCGCCAGCATGGCTACGATAACGGCGAGATCAAGTGCATGGAGGGTTGACAAGGGTTCCTCCCTTCAGTTAGAGAAGACGAAATTCGAGATTTTAGCTCGTTTAGCTCGTTCCCAAGTTTTACTTGGGAACGGCAGGTGTAATGCAAAGCTCTGCTTTGCATATATCGCAGATGCTTCGGCTACGCGAAGCGAAGCTTCTCTCCAATGCGTTCCCAAACTGGAGTTTGGGAACGAGCAGAAGGGGATGGTTATCACAAGTCTTCTGTTTTCTTGCGCAAATCTCGAGATTGGGTGAAAAATTCGTCCAGCTCCATCACCTTGAGATAGATGAGTCCACGGGTGGAGCGAATGCGAGAATCCGGGTTGCGATAAAAAAAGTCGCTGCCCAGAACAGTTCTCATGAATTGATACTGTTCGACGTGAATTTTCTTGGCGAGCCCGGAAAAGGGGCCGTCGTATTCATAACTTGGAAAAGATGCTTCCGCCTGGGATCGGAAGGCGTTGAGAAAAACGTCCTTGAGAATGGCCATGCCATTCAGGGTAACGGGAATGAACAGGTTGGCCTCACTGGGGTGGTAGCGATACCAGACATTACGATATCCCCATATGGTAATTTTTGCGCCGGGAAATTCTTCCCGGTAGAGTTTCAAAGCCGATGAAATGGCTTGCAGTACTTTATAGTGGGTATCCGGACCGCTGCCCTCGGGGTCGAGGGCGACGGTCACTACTGTGGGCTTCACCCTTTTCAATGTTTGCAGCACCGGCATGACATCGCGGTCGATTTCCGGCTCTTCGGTAAAAATGTCGCCGGTGTAGAAGCCCAATCGCGAGTGGATAACGGCGTCCGTACCATAACCGAAGTAGCCCCACTTAATATCGGCTTCCCATTCGCGAATCATGCCTTTTAATTTCTGAATTTCGGGGCGATCCTTAGCGCCCGGATATTGGTTGTGAAAATAGACTTTCAGATCAATGAGAATACGCTGGAGATCGTCCCTTGAGCTTTGTTGATAAATCTCCACGAGATTTCTCAGAAACCGCCGCGCCATGGCGACTTCCATTTCATATTCGCTGTCTGCGGCCAGACCGTCGAGATAGTGCAACACATCGTTGTAGCGGAAAACGGCGTTGGCAGGGTTAAAATAGCTTTTGTCATGAAGTCTTTGGAAGTCGGCTGTTTTAATGAAGCGCCCCGCGATATCGATATGTTGCAGGACGTGGTTGTTGCTCACGGCGTTAAATCCGCTGGTGAGATAATTGAAATATTGCCGGTTCGAAGGGTCGCGCATCAGGCGCACGAGATAGGGGAGATACCCCAACATAATATCATCGTGGTGCGGGGCCGTGTGCAAAAAGGTCTCATCGCGATGGACGTGCAGGGCATTAAGAATACGCTGCTGATAATCGCGCTCGACGTCTTCGAGTAGAATCGGGAGATGATTGGAGTCTTTCTGCAACAGGACCTTTCCAAACGGTGATTGATTGAAATCGTCTTCCCTCAAATCAACGATTTTCTTTTTCTTTTCAAGAGCAAGGTCAGTGACAATTCGTATCTTCTCAGCGAGAGTGATATCTTCAGAATTTGCGAGCGTATGGCTCCGTCGCTCCACCAGCAGTTTGGCGGCGCCGCGCGTGATGTAAAACGTGGCGTTAGGTAATTCCTGCAGCACCGATGCGGGGACGTCATTGCTCTGCTCTGATTCGATGGCTTTTTTGATAATGGCGGCCTTGGCTTCGCCGGCCGCCATGATGATTGCGGTGGTTTTCAGATTGTGAACCATGGTCTGCAGCCCGATGGTGATAACCAATCGGTTTCTCGAAACTTCGATACCACCCAAGTCCGTAGCGGCTGCGGCCTGGGTTTCATAATTGGTGGCGGTCAAGCGGGTAGTCGAGTAGTGATCCGAGCCTTGCACGTTGAAGCCGATGTGACCATCGGGCCCGATGCCGCCGAGAAAGAATCCGATGCCGCCGAGGGCGCGAATTGTCCGTTCGTACTCTGTACAAAATTGATCGACTGCCTCCAAAACCTGCTTACGACGTCTTTCAAATACATCCATGGGGTAGCGAGTTCGCAACGTGAGGTCAACGATATTATCGGGCCAGATGTCGTCTAATTTCTGATCGGCGCTGAGGCCAATGGCGTTCGGATTAATCAGCAGCGCCTTTTTTGGATCGAGGCCAAAGCCATCGAGATAATATTTGTTCACATAAAAATAGAAGCTGTTGTGTTGCCAGGAATTGATGGGATAGAACTCGTCGATCTGGATGAAGTGAAAACTCTTCATGTCGGGTTTTTTCGCGGGATCCACGCCGTTGTCTTCCAACATCCCGGTTGTTTTCTTAGTGTGCCAGGTTTTGAGGATGTTCGTAACCCATTTGATGAAATGCTCAGGCGTTTTTCCGGTGGGGAGTGAGATGGTCCACCCGGGGTTCTGCTGCGCCCATTCTATGAAACGCAGCGCCACCAGCTTGCCTAAAGCGGGAAAATTTTCGACGATAATCGTCGCGATTTTTTCACGCGGAGAATAGATCGGCTTTTCACCGCTCCGCTGCAACGCAGATTGCTCGACTTTTGAGACGACTCGTTTCATCTTCTAATTGGAGACGAGAGTTTTGCCGTTGCCAGTTTTTGCAATTTCACTGCGAATCAGCGCGCTCGCGCCCAACACCGCGGCACTGCCATTGGACACGTCAGAAGCCATGAGTCTGATTTTGCCCTTGTAGATGTCCAGCAAGTTTCCTTCAAAGTGGCGGCGCGTGGGTTCAAAAAGCAGGTCGCGGGCCTTCGCCAGGCCGCCAAATAGAATGATAGCTTCAGGACTGAAATAAGCCGCCGCATCGGCGAGGGCGCGGCCTAATATTTTGCCGGTGTACTCAAAGGCGGCGATCGCAATCGCGTCATGGCGAAGCGCCAGATGGTAAACTGTTTCCGCCGTCAGGTCGTGAAAACTGATTTGACGAAGCGCGCTTTCGTCAGTCTGACGTGCTAGCAGCTCGAAAACCGAGCGGCAGATTCCCCGCGATGAGACGTAGGTTTCAAGACAACCCAATCGGCCGCAGCCGCATTGTCGGCCACCCTGTTCGACAGTCGTGTGGCCAAATTCGCCCGCCAGCCCGTCGTGACCATAGATGAGGCTACCGTTAACCACGATACCGCTGCCGACGCCGGTCCCAAGTGTGACCACGATGAAGTTTTGCATCCCCCGGGCGGCGCCATAGCGCATCTCTCCCAACGCTGCGGCTTTGGCATCATTGGTAATGGCAACCGGCAAATGATAGTGTTTACTCATCAAGCTCACAAATTCAACCTTTCCCCATTTGAAATTGGAAGGGGCTTCGATGATGCCGCGAGCGTAGTTTCCGGTTGGGGCGGCTGCTCCGATACCCGTCAAATCATATTCAGCGGAGAATCGCTGCCGAATATCTGCGATTTTTTCAGCGAGCCGTGCAAAAAATATTGAAAACGATTCCTGCGCTCGGGTTGGAAACGATATTTCATATAAACATTTACCCTCCGCATCCACCAGTCCTATGGTTGTGTTGGTGCCGCCGATGTCAATTCCAAACGTGGCCGTTCTTTTCATGCTTGTTCGCCGTGAGCCTCATCATGTCATGTAAAGTAATCAGTCCATTCTATTTAGCATTATTCCAAAACACGGTAGCATTTAGGTCTTAAGGTAGTTTGTTGTCCGAACCAACTAATTCGGTACGCCACAAAAATTCACTGCCTTAATTATTAGGTTGCTTATCGTGTGATTCTAAAATCACTGAAAATCTCTTTTATGGCTAAGGTCGCAGCGCCCAGCAACCGCGGCCGCACTCTTAGTGAAGTTGGCAAGATGCGAACCGTTTTTTTTTTCCAAAGAATGCTCGTTTTGATAATGTTTGCATGATTTCCGGGTAGATGATCTCCCAGGCACCGGTAATCCGACCGCCTATTACGATGGCCTCCGGGTCGAGTGCTTTAATAATGTTCGCGATCCCCAGGCCTAAATAGTGGCCGGTCTCATGCAAGCTTTCGCATGCCACGGAGTCATTGGTTTTCAGGGCCCGGTCAATGATATCCTGAAGCATGATTCCCCCGGTCGAATCAGACGATGTTTTTGAGGTATAGCGTTTCACGGTCGCACGGTCCGAGGCGTACGCCTCCCAGCATCCGTAATTCCCACAGGAACACAGTTCATTGCTTTCAAACAACGCCATGTGACCAAACTCGCCCGATGCTGATGAGCCACCATAGATCAGATTCCTGCCGACCACGATGCCGGTGCCAATCCCAGGCCCAACGGAGAGAAAAACAAAATTTGACAGGTTCAGGTCGTGGTCACCGTACCACAATTCAGCCATGGCGGATGCCCTGGCATCATTATCGATGATAATGAAGCAGTCCTTTGGACTCAGTTCGTGCATCAAACCGCCGAGATCGAGGTCTTCCCAGCCGAGCCGGGGCGCAAAAATGACCTTGGCTTGAGCCGGATCAACGATACCCGCGACGCTCACCCCGATTCCTTCGAGTCGGCCGATGTTCAAACGATCCCTCAGATTCAATAGTTCTCGCACGCAGCGAGCGACAAAATCCCCGGGATTTTCGGAAACAGTCTCGATCGCCACGGTCTCCTTGAGGGATCCGTCCAGGTCAGCTATCGCTATCCGCGAAGGAGTATAATCGAAATTTATGGCGCCCACGAAATGGATGCCCAATTTCAGACAAAGGTTAATGGGGTGGCGACCGACGTTCGGGGTGGGTTCTACCTCCTGGTAAAGCAGGTCTTCCTCTAATAAATCTGCAACAATGCTGGAAACGGTGCTTTTATTGAGACCGGTTAATCTTGAGATGGCAATCCGACTAATTGGCTGATTTTCACGAATGAGATTGAGAATGACGGCGCGGTTAATGCTGCGAACCAGCTTTGCGTTCCCGCCGATAAAGGTATCATGGCTCAACTTCAAACAAGGCCTTCCCATTTTCGCAGATTCCTGAGAATAATTAGTTGGTTGTTCAAACCAAATATAATGGGTTTAATCTAAATGTCAAGCACTTTTTTTACTCTTTCCAAGATTATAGTGTGGACACGGCTCTTACATCGGGGGTCTGGGCTGGATGTACGACGGACGTTCGTCGGCGTTAGCGGTTTCCCATGCCACTAAGAAGGCCAGCCGGGCAATTCGCGAAACCTTTTCTGAGATTATTTTTTCGGGGACATCGGTGGGACGGTGATAGTCTTCATGGGAATCGGTGTTATAAAAAAGTACCGGAATGTTCTGGCGGGCAAAATTGGCCTGATCGCTCCGGTTGAAAAAATGCTCGCCATTGTATTTCAGGTGCAGGCCGATTTCCTCGTTGGCGGCCACATTGATTTCGTTTAGCTCTGGACTGAACCGACTGCCAATCACGGTGACTTCATTTTCGGCGTTGCGTCCGATCATATCGAGATTAAGCATGGCCACGGTCTTTGGCAAGGGCACAAACGGTTCCTTCACATAAAACTCTGAACCCAGTAATCCCATTTCCTCGGCGCTGAAAGCGATGAACAACACGCTTCGCCGATGGTGCCCGGATAATTCGGCAAAGGCCTCAGCAATTTCTAACAGGCCGGAGGTGCCCGAGGCATTGTCGTCGGCGCCGCGATAAATGCGATCGTTGATGACGCCGATGTGGTCAAAGTGGGCACCGACCACCACCGCTTCGTCGCGCAACTGCGGGTCGGACCCTTTCAGAAACCCTATTACGTTTTGGGTGCGGCGAGTATCGCTTTCCAGATCAATCGTTAGCTGAACCCGCAGGTTGGCGATCTCGAGGCTATGGGGTTGCCCGGTCCGGTCGATGCTCTGCTGAAGTTCGGCGAGCTTCTCATCCGCGCTTTTCAGAATCTCTTCCGCCACCTCTACCCGAATCCACATTGCCGGGAAACTTTCAAGACCCTCGTTTGGTGTCAGCTGCCAGGACCGGGGTGCCCAGCGGTCATTGCGTTGGCTTGGCCAATAACTTTGCGGTTCTAAACTTTCGTGCCCGCTGGCGGGATCCGAAACCAGTAGCATGCCCGCCGCCCCGTGCGCCAGCGCAGTCCTGGCTTTTTCTTCGAAGTGAGCATGATGGGTGAGCTGTGCTCCGGCGAATACGCTTTTGGGATCATTTTCCTGTGGCTCGTGACGCAGGACTAAAACTATTTTATCCTTGACGTTAAGTTTCTGGTAATCGTCGTACTGATATTCCGGCGCGGTAATGCCATAACCTGCAAACACCACTGATCCGACAATGCTGTTTTCGCCGGTAAAACTAAAAGGCACGAAATCATGCTTCAGCGAAAAGGCTCTCCTGGTGTTGTCTGGCGGTCCGGTTTTGGTCACAAGAAGAGTCGCCGCCTTCAAAGCACCCCGTTCAACCTGGAAATACTGAAAATAGCTGCCGTCATCTCCTGCTGGCAACAAGCCATATTTTGCAAACTCTCTGGCGATGTATTTGGCCGCCAGCCATTCTCCTATTGATCCGGTCTCCCGACCCTTGAACTCCACCGATGCCAGGCGATCAACATGCGAACGCGATTCGGCGGCCGTGATTGAATACATTGCGACACGCGCGGCCGAAAAATTGTAACTGGGA
>DASWHH010000001.1:0-2877 GCA_036398295.1 bacterium | reverse complement strand
GGGGCGGAGGTCCAGCCTGCCGAACAGATAGACATAACCAAAGCTGCGACCGACAACCTCGCCGCTTATGAACACCTTTTGCAGGGACATGAGGCCATCAGCCGTTACACGAAAGAGGATAACGAGCGTGCCATTAAACATTTCAAATCTGCGCTTGAACTTGATCCTGCGTTTGTTCGCGCCTGGGCAGGCCTGGCGAATGCTTATGTTGGGCGCTTTGCTCGCTATGGTTTCGAGTACGCATGGGTAGATTCCGCTGCAAAAATCAGTGAACATGCCCTTGCGTTGGACCCGAATTCTGCAGAGGCGCATGCCAGCGCGGGATTGGCGTTTTCGAATAAAGGCTGGACCGACAAAGCACTTCTTGCTTACCAACGCGCTCTTGAGTGCAATCCGAACTATTACCTGGCCATGGCCAATCTTGGATTCACGTACAAGGATCTGGGGCAATACGATCTCGCCCTGAGATGGTACAAGAAGGCCGAGGCTGTAGAACCGACGGGTTATTCCGGTAAAGTCAACATTGGTGTCATTTACAGCTATTTTGGCGATTTTGAAAAAACCGATGCGTGGTTTCAAAAAGCAATCGAGCTAAATCCTGATGCGACACAGGTGCTGAACGGCATGGCACACTCATACCTGGTGCGAGGGGAATCGAAGAAAGCTCTCGCTATGTTGGGAAGCTTGCGTCAGCACGTCGATGAATCGTGGATGGTTTGGGATTGGATGGCCGACGTCGCGCGCCACAATCGCGATTTTGAACAGGCGATACTGTTTCACCGGAGCGCCTGCGCAAGCAATCCTACGGGCGGCGATGACTGGTACTCTCTCAGTCGGATCGGATTAGCCGATGTCCATATTCGCGAAGATCGCAAGACAAAAGCAGACTCTCTTTTAAATCGCGCTGAAGCGTTGCGCACGGAACAGGTGGATGGCGGTACGGTCGATCCCTGGCTCTTTTTTGACCTGGCGATCATACAAGCCATTCGGGGTGATGCTAAGGCCACAGCCTTTTGGCTGGAACGGGCCGTGCAACATGGCTGGTGCGACCATGCCTTCGCGCGCAGAGACCCATGGTTTGAAAGAGTGATTGAGGCTCCCGAAGTTCAGACAGTATTGAATCGCGTCTCCAACCAGCTCGCCGAGATGCGTCATTTAGTGGGGGAAATGAATTGGTAACGCGGAGGAAAGCGCCGGCAATGATAAGCGATACGATCCTACACTATTCGGAAGTAGAAGAGCTAGGCCATTATATGATGTTGGGAGAATACGAGAAAGCGGAAGCTAACAATGTTTCCGCTCTGCAAGCCGCTTCTAAACAATCCGAGTTATGACTCGTTTATAAAGGAGCAACGACAAAAACTGCAAGCTAATATTCAAAAGTATCACGATTTAATGCTCGCGGCGAGATGATTCATCGATAATGCCATGGAAAAACGCTTCAAAAAAGATATCAGCTCGCTGAATTCAATCTTTGAATTTGCCGACGAATTTGCCAATAAGTATAAATTGGATCACGCCCACTTGTTTTCGCTGAATCTGGTGGTTGAAGAGTTGTTCACCAACATGGTAAAGTATAATCCCGAGAATAAAAACGATGTCTTGATTGAGCTCACGAAAAGGAACAAAGAGCTGGTTATCGCGCTCACCGATTATGATGCCCGCCCATTTGACATTACCAAGCGCCCAGATCTGAATCTGAGTCAATATCTCGAGGAACGCCGGGTCGGGGGTCTGGGCATCCACCTCGTGAAGCAAATGGTGGACAAGATCGATTACGAATATAAAGATCGCTGCAGCAAAATTATCCTCACCAAACACTTGGAGAGCTGATATGTTCGAGGCGAAAGTGAGCGATACGGGTGAAATTCTACTGGTTGGTCGATTCGATGCCTCGCAAGTGGAGAAAGCTAAACCAGTTTTTGATAATCTGCAAAAATCCTGCACAGTTAATTTCCAAGATCTCTGGCAGCTTCATATGCTGCGGAAATAAACCATTGACAAAATTTGAAGGTTTTGTTACTTTGCGGCCAGCAAGCAACGAGTAGCGTCAGCCTGCCCTCGCCAATAAATCAGGAGAAGCCCATTGTCAGGTCAACAGTTGCCAGATTCGCAACTCGAAGAGCTGGAAAAAGAGAATCGGCGCTTAAAGAAGACGGTTGAAGATCTCAGCAGCATCAACCAATTGGCGACCATCATCAGCTCCACCATGCCGGTAGAGAAAATCTTAAATCGAGTCGTCGAGGTTTCGGTGAAAGCCATTAAGGCAGAGCAAGGCACCATCTCTTTGCTGGATGAGAAACAGACCGCTGACCCGTTCAAAACCCTTATCCGCAAAGTCGATATGACCCAGCCCCAGGCGCAATTCCGTTTGGACGATCATTTGAGCGGCTGGATGATCGCCAACCGGCGGCCACTGCTCATCAATGACCTCAGTACCGATCAAACGTTCCGCGGCCTCCAGCCGCTAAAACAAAACATCCGCTCCCTGCTGAGTGTGCCGCTGTTGTGTAAAGGAAAGTTGATAGGGGTCGTCAATCTCTTCAACAAGAAAGAGGGCGGGCTTTTTACCGAAGATGACCAGCGTTTGTTTGCGATCATTGCCTCGCAGTCGGCGCAGGTCATCGAAAACGCCCGCCTCTACGAAGAGGAAAAGCGCCTGCGCAAGTTCGAGCATGAGCTGCAAATGGCGCGCGAAATCCAGGAAGGCCTGCTGCCAAAAGCCATTCCCGAGGCTAAGCGGCTCGACATCGCCAGCTACTTCAACCCGGCGACCCAGGTCGGCGGCGACTATTTCGACTATTTCCAATTGGGAGAAGATCAGATCAGCATGGTCATGGCTGATGTGTCGGGACACGGAACCTCGGCGGCGCTGGT